>JAITAT010000223.1 GCA_031283975.1 Synergistaceae bacterium | reverse complement strand
AAATGAGCGACATGGACAAAAAACTCGCCTGGATACGCCAAGCGCTCGAGGGGCAGGGCGAATCCGCCGGCCCGTCGGAATTCCTCGACAACCTCAAGACGGACGTGCTAGCCACCGAGGTATTCGTATTCACCCCGCAGGGCAAGGTCATATCCGTTCCCAACGGATCGACTCCGATAGACTTCGCCTACTCGGTGCACACCGAGATAGGGCACAAGTGCGTCGGCTCCATGGTGAACGGCAGGATCGTGCCGATGGACTACACGCTGCAAAACGGGGATATAGTCCGCATACTGACCTCGCCTCAGGGCAAGCCGTCGCGCGACTGGCTGAAAATAGCCAAGGCGAACAGGACCCGCAACAAGATACGCTCGTATTTCAGGCAGATAGACAGGGCGGAGCGCGAGGACAAGATAGACCGCGGGCGTGACCTGCTCGACCGGGAGATACAGCGCCGTTATCCCGGCGAGGGGCGCACCATAGACAGCTTCACGCACGTCTTGAGCCGCGTGGCGAGCGACCTCGGGATCACGGGAGTCGAAGACCTCATAGTTTCAATAGGGGTCGGGCACCATGCGGCGCAGGGGATCATGATGAGAGCCGAGTCCCTGATCGCGAAGGACGGGGAATCCGCGCCGGCGGCAAAGGCAAGCGCGAAGCAATCCCGCGAGGGGGACTCCGCCGTTGTGGTGGAGGGCGCCGAGGGCGTACTCGTTACGCTGGCGTTGTGCTGTTTTCCGGTTCCCGGCGACAAGATAACCGGCTGCGTCACGCAGAGCAGGGGGATAACGGTTCACAGGCACGAGTGCCAGAATCTGAAAAAGGTGCAGAACGACAAAATAGTTCCTGTGGACTGGGGGCACAAAAAGGAAATCCGTTACACCGCCCGCGTAAAAGTCGAGGCGAACGACAGGGTTGGCGTGTTCGCGGATCTTGGCGCGGCGATAAGCCAGACCGACGGACTGATTGTGAATATCCGGGGGAATGTGATAAACGGGGTCAGGACAAAATTCGTCATAGATATTCAGGTGTGGGACCTCGAACATCTGTACCGGATCATAGCCAGAATCAACCTCATAAGGGGTCTCATAGAGATAACGAGGGAATAGGGGCCGGCCTTGAGGATAGTCATTCAAAGGGTTTCGCGCGCCGCGGTGTCGATCGGGGGCGTGATAGCGGGGGAGATAGGCGCCGGATTGTGCGCGCTGGTTGGAGTGGGGCATGACGACGGCGAGGACGACGCGGCGCGGGCCGCGGCGAAGACCGTGAACCTGCGGATATTCGAGGACGGCGGCGGCAAAATGGGTCTCTCTCTGCTCGAAGCCGGGGGAGAGGCGCTGGTTATCTCGCAGTTTACGCTTTACGCCGATTGCCGGAAAGGCAGAAGGCCGTCGTTCGCCGGGGCGGCCGCCCCCGAGGCGGCAAAGGGGCTGTACGAGTCCTTTGTCAGGTATATGCGGGAATTGGGCGCCGATGTCAAAACTGGAACGTTCGGAGCCGATATGAGCGTCGAAATAATAAACGACGGCCCTGTCACCATAATTTTGGACACGGCGTGTATCTGAAAACAGACTGCGAAGGATGTGAAGATCGGCGATGAGAATAGAACGCTTTCAGGTGGGCTCGCTCTGGACTAACTGCTACGTCGTGGCGGGCGAAAACGGCGAGGCGCTGGTGATAGACCCCGGCGGGCCGATGGGCGATGTCAGGCGCTTCATAACCGACAACGGGCTGCGCGTAAAGCAGATACTGCTCACTCACGGTCACAGCGATCACATCATGGGGCTGAAAGAGATAAGGGACATCGCTTCCGGCGGCGTGGCCGTACATCCCGAGGACGCCGATTGCGTCACCGACCCGTCGAAAAACCTGTCGGCCGTGATGGGCTCGCCGTTTCAATCCAAAGCCTCCGAATCCGCGCTCAGGGACGGCGACGTTATACGCGCCGGGGATTTGACCGCGAAGGTTATTCACACGCCGGGCCACACGAGGGGCGGATGTTGTTTTTACGTCTCCGAGGGCGGCGACGCCCTGCTCATATCGGGCGACACGCTGTTCGCCCGCAGCGTGGGGCGCACCGATCTGCCCGGCGGGGATGAGGAAACGCTTCTGGAATCGCTGAAAAAACTCGATGGTTTTCCCGATTCACTGCCGGTATATCCCGGGCACGGGCCCTCCACAACGTTGGGCGAGGAGCGCAGGCTCAATCCTTTCTGGCCCCGCTGAAAAATCCTCTGTCATGGAATCAGGAAGCGCCTCGCTGGATATTTATATAACGGCGAACTCGCCCGGGGAAATTTCGGGGTGGGCTGCGCCGGTTATCCGCGAAATACGGGCCGGGATTCCGCGGTGCCGGATCACCCTTGTCATCCTTCCGTGCCAGTATGCCAGCGGCGAGGAACTTTCGGCGGGCGGAGTCTCCGGCGCCGACCGCTGCGTCCGAATAGGCGATTTGAAACGGCTTTTGCGGGACGGCGGCGAGATGAGCCGCGAGGCGCGAAACCGTCTTGTCCTGCATCTGGGGGGAGACGTCGTCTTTTCGATTTACCTGTCGAAAAAACTGCGCTGCCCGCTGTGGGTGTACTCTTCGCGCCCGCGTTGGAAGTTTTTTGTGGACAGATACTTCGTTCCCGGCGAAAAAACGCTGCGCGGCTTCTTGGAGCGCGGCGTGAAACCGGAGAGATGCGCGGTCGTTGGAAACATCGCGCTCGACAGCGTTACGCTGAGCGAGACCGAGGAAGAGACCAGGGAATTTCTGGGAATACCGCCGGACGCTCCCGTCCTCACATGTCTCACGGGAAGCAGGCCGGTGGAGTACGCCCGAG
>JAITAT010000221.1 GCA_031283975.1 Synergistaceae bacterium | reverse complement strand
TCCGGTGCAGCAGCCATTGGCAATACAGCCCCATCTGCCGACGAACAGCATCAAAGACCAGGGACTGGACGCGGATTCGGCGATAGCTCCGGTGGAAACTCCAAGGCGTTTTATTTTGTAAAGACCGAACAGCCCGCCTCCGATGAACCCCGGACCGGCCGAGACCCCGCTCTCCCAAAAGCGCAAAATTCTGCCAGGCTCACCGGCAAAACGCTCCCAGTTGCCCAAGTACCCGCCGAGGGTGGCGCCCACAAATACGCCGCACAATACCCACCATAGAATATCGGAGGCGTCGGCGCCCGATATTCCGTATATGAACGTCGCGCGACGCCTTGTCCAGAGAACCATCAAAATCAGCGCGGCGCCCCAGAAGATATAATATGTTTCTATATATTGGAACAGTACCGGCCGCATCAGTTGCTTCTCGGACGGCGCCTTCGGTATGTTCTGTTCCGTTCCGTATGTTCGCTCGGATAGACGACTATCTTGCGCAGCGGTTCCTCGCCCTCGGAGGACGTTACAATTTCTTTGTTGTCTTGAAGCGCAAGGTGTATTATCCGGCGCTCCCAGCTCGACATGGGTTCCAGGCTCACCGGTGCGTGTTTGTTCATAACTTCGTTCGCGACGCCCTTGGCAAGATGTATCAAGCTTTCCTCCCTGTGCGCCCTGTATCCGGCGCAGTCGAAACGTATTTTGGGCGTGGATTGATCGGTGCGGTAAATCAGGTTCGTCAGAAACTCGAACGCCTTCAACGTCTCTCCGTGACGACCTATCACTATCGCGGAGTCATTTCCGTCGAGGTCAATGGCGTTCTCGTCTTCAAGGGTAGCCACGAGATCAAGCTCCGACTGCTTCAGAATGGAGTTTGCGAAATCTCTCGCCTGCAGGCACATAAGCGGCGCCGCAGTGGAAACCTTGACCTTCATTTTTTTGCCTAGAAGGCCAAAGAGGCGTTTCCCATCGTCCAGTACCGTCGTATCAATATCATCGGGACTGACTTTCCAAAGCCCGGCCGCCATTTCGACAGCGGCTTCCACGGATTTCGCTTCCAGCGTCATGGATTCCGGTTCAAGCGCGATTGCCGGATTTCCTTTATTTTCGCCGCTCGTCCTCATCGTCTCCGTCTCCGTCATCCTCATATTCGTATTCCTCGTCGTCATCCTCATATTCATCGTCCTCGTATTCCTCGTCGCCCTCGTCTTCCTCGCTGTCATTGACCGCCAATATCTCACCCTTGCCGTCTATCGGCTTGTTTTTGTACAAAACAGGTTTTTTGTCGAGTTCAATTTTTGTGCGTTTGGATATTACCCACTGCTGAACGATTCCTATGAGCGAAGATGTGCCCCAATATACCGCCACCCCGCCTGGGAGGCCCAGACACATGAAAGCCATGAAAATAGGCATTATGATGTTCATGGTGGCCATCTGCGGATTATCTGTCGCGCCGCTCATTTTTTGCTGAAACCACGTCATGAAACAGATGACTCCGGTGAGTATGAGTCCCGGCAGATACATGCCGAAATTGACGAGACCGGCGGGGTTCGACGTTATTCCTCTGAAAACGTCGCTTATTCCAGCCGTCGCTCCCTCCGCCAATGTCACGTTCATGGCCGTCGCAAGGCCGTAAAAGACGGAGTGTTCGAGCTGTACGCCGAGAAACGCCGCGTTTGCGGCCACTTCATAGTGCATGAGAACCTGAAACAGCACTATCATTATGGGGAGCTGGACGAGAAGAGGGAGGCAGCCCGCCATCGGATTGACGTTGTTCTCCTTGTACAGCCGCATCATTTCTTCGTTCAGCTTTTCCTTGTTGTCGGCATATTTCTCCTGCAGCATCTTCATCCTGGGTTGCAGTTTTTGCATCCGCGCCATGCTGACCATCTGTTTTTGTGAAAGAGGATACAACAAAAGTCTCACAATTATCGTGAGGAGTATTATGGCAATTCCGTAGCTTCCTGTAAGTTTCCTGAAAAATTCCAGTACTCCAAGCATCAGGTCGCTTGTCATGGACTTTATAATGGTCCAAAGGCCACCCAAATCATTCACCCCCGAAGTGTTTTACAAACGAAATTCATCCGGCACACGGTCTATGCCGCCCTGATGCCACGGGCCGCAACGGGCCAAACGGCGCGCCGTCAAGATTATACCTTTTAAAAACCCGTGTTTTTGAAAAGCCTCCAGCGCGTATTGAGAACAAGTCGGATAAAACCTGCAATGAGCGCCAAGCAACGGAGATATAAACCTGCGATATGTTTTTATGAGCGCGATTGCCGTATCTCTTGCGATATTCGTCGATCGTCCACCCGCCAGTCGGCTCCATTCCAGTCTTTTTTAAGCAGTCCAGCCCGTTTCAGCAGCGCGGCGGCGTCATAATACACGGAAACGGCGTCGAATCCCAAGGCGTGTTCCCGCAATGTCGCGACTAACCACACGCCTTCCTTTATCCAGGGCAGAAGCCTCCGCAGGGATTCCCGAAGTATTCGGCGCCCCCTGACGCGCCCGACAGCCGGCGCTATTTTCTTGCCGACCGCGACGCCCACTTTTGTTTCGCATTCTCCGTACAAAAAGCGAATCCGCACCAACTCGCCTTTCAATTGGCGGCCGGCGCGGAAAACAGTGTCAAACTCCCACGAGCTTTTCAAGCGCATCGATGAAGCGAATGAAAATGGAACCGCACGATCCGTCATCTATTCGATACGCGAAAACGAACTACACCGCGAGGCGATGTCTGCCTTTGCGCCTGCGATTGCGGAGAATGCGCCGTCCGCTCGGCGACGCTGAACGCACCAGGAAACCCATGCGGCGCTTCCTGCGCGTATTGTGCGGCTGGAATGTCCTCTTCACGCCTAAACACCTCCCGAAAGCAAATAACTCACAAAATAACCACGATACTATATCACAGAAAAACGAGCCAAACAACAGTGCCCTTTTGCTTCTTGACGCGGCACTCCGCGTGATGAGTTAATTATAAGGCAAAAACCGCCGAAAATATATTGAAAGTTTTTTGAAAGCGGCCGGTGATCATGAACATAAATAATTACGGGAAGTTTTTTACCGTCTTGATTTTGGCGACGGCGATTTCAACCTCAGTCATGGCGTACCCCGTCGGAGCGAAAACGCGCGGGAGCGGTCTTCCTCCGTACAGGGCAAGCGGAGTCATACCCGGAACGGATTTGACGTACGATAAACTTTTCATAGACGATCAAGGCGTGGTGACTATAACGATCGTCAATCCTATCGCCAAGGGCGTGTCTTTCACGTCGAATTTCAGCTTTTACAACAGCAAGGGAGAATATCTCACAGGGTTCACCATCTCCGATTTCGCGCAGGCAAGCAGGAGACAGGAATACTCTTTCGAACTCGATGATTATAAAGCGTTTCGCAAAGCGTCCAGCATGAAAGTGCTGGGCCGATCGGGACGAATGGGCAAAGATCCGGACGACGGCGAATGACGGCGGATAACTTAAAATAATTTGGGGATGGCCGTTCAAATACTGAAACAAACTAAAAAAAGCGTTCTGGCCGGGATGTTGTTCGGCGTGGGTTTTTTAAGCGGTTTCCTGTCGGGATATAAGTATGCCGGCGAAAATATAACCTGCGAAGCGCCGCCGGTGTTTTTGAGCGCGGGAAATGTCTCTTCGGAAGATACCTGGGCATATT
>JAITAT010000208.1 GCA_031283975.1 Synergistaceae bacterium | reverse complement strand
CTTATCGCGACGTAGTCGAACAGCACTCCGTTTTCAACAATCTCCCATCCCCCCTTCAAGGTCTGAGCGGGTCCCGGCAGGAAATTGGCGTCGTTGAAGAGCGAAGCCAACTGCCAGATGACGAGTATCAGCGCTAACGTGACCACGCCTTTCTTCAACAAAACGTTGAAAATTTTATTCCTCGTCTCCTTTTCCGGCGAACCCATATTCACCCCGGCCTTATATCTCGTATTCGACATCGAAGAACCCTTGAATCCGCTGAATAAAATCGGCGACTTGCGCGTTGTTGATCTTTCGCGGATACGGAACCCCAATCTCGATCGTCTCGATGATAGTCGCGTTTGGCGAACGCGACATTATGCTGACTTTCTGTCCCAGGGAAACCGCCTCCTGAATGTCATGAGTGACAAAAAGGATGGTTTTTCCGGTTTCCTTCCATATACCGACGACTTCCTTCTGCATCAGGCGGCGCGTTTGCGCGTCCAGCGCTCCGAACGGTTCGTCCATAATCAGAATCTCGGAGTCGTTCGCGATGCTCCGCGCGATCTGTACGCGCTGTTTCATTCCTCCCGAAAGTTCATCCGGGTATTTGTTCTCGTGCGTCTCAAGCCCGACGATCTTGATGCACCTGCGAACGATCGCGTCGCGTTCGGCTTTCGGCGTGCCTTTGATCCTGAGCCCATATTCGACATTTTTCCAAACCGTATTCCATGGAAAGATGGCCGCGTCGGCGTTCTGAAAGACGACGCCGCGTTCCCTGCCCGGCCCCTCGATATCGCGGCCGTTTACTGTCACCCGGCCGCCGCTTTTGGGGACAAAGCCCGCTATGACATTGAGCAGCGTTGATTTCCCGCAGCCGCTCCACCCACGAAAAACATGAAACTCTCCCCTCGGTATATCCAGGCTGACGTTGTCAAGCACATAAGTTTTCGCGCCCTTTTCCGATTCGTAAGATTTCGACAGATGTTCGATATGGATTACGGCGTCCCCGCCCATTCCTATTCCCCCATGCCGCGTGTCAAAATGTCACTTTAAACATATATATTTAATAGGAAAACTAGGGATAGTTTATACGCATTTTCCATATTGTCAAGCGTGTGAATTCCTGTCCATTCGTCAGCCGCGATCCGGTCATATTTTCTTTCGCTGGGTTATAATTTTGTAATATGAGCCGGCCACGGTCGAACACGTCCGGAGATTTGAATCCAAGGAGGTTTTGTCATGAGCAATCCGGTACTAGAAGCTATTTCCAATCGCAGGAGCATCCGCGCTTACAAGAAGGAGCAAATTACGCGGGAACAGCTCGACGCAATTCTGACGTCCGCCCGAGAGGCGCCGAGCGCGCGCAACAAACAGCCCTGGCACATGACGGTCGTGCGAAACAAATCCGTCGTGGCCGAGGTCAACGCGGAGGCCAAGAAAATTCTCGGACTCAAGCACGAAGATATTTTTTATGACGCTCCGGTCGTCGTCTTCATAAGCGCCGAAAAAGATTGGGAGTGGAGCAAACTCGACGCGGGCATACTGGTGCAGACGATGGCTCTGGCGGCTCAGTCCCTGGGGTTGGGAAGCGTGATATTGGGCTTGCCGATCGGAGCGTTTCAGGGGCCCAGAGAGGACTATTTCAACAAGCTGTTGAAATTTCCCCCAAACTACGAGTTCGCGATAGCGATATCGATAGGCTTGCCGGACACCGCGAAGGATGCCCACGAAATGGAGCCGGACAAGATAAAGTACGTGGATTGAACGGGAGCGCCTGACGAATACGGAGGCGGAGACCGCGTCTCCGCTGATAAACATACTCGTGCCTGTTGTTGAAAAAAGAGGCGCGTACTAATGCCGTAAAAAATTTTTTTGGGATATAATATGGTTGAAGATTTGCTATTTGCGCGCGGCGACGCGATAACACAAAATAACTAAGGAGGTAACAGATATGGCAGACAAAAAGTACGTTTATGACTTCAACGAGGGCGACGCCAGCATGAGAGCCCTTCTCGGCGGCAAGGGCGCCAACCTCGCCCAGATGAGTAAGATCGGGCTTCCGGTGCCGCCCGGATTCATCATAACGACAGAAGCCTGCAAGGCTTATTGGACGCAGGGCGGAAACCTGCTCGACCAAATCTGGCCGGATGTCATCTCCGCCGTCTCCCGCGTCGAGACCTCCACCGGCAAAAAGTTTGGCTCCCTCGATAATCCACTGCTCGTATCCGTCCGTTCCGGCGCGCCGGTATCGATGCCGGGCATGATGGATACCATATTGAATCTGGGCTTGAACGACGACACCGCCGAGGCATTGGCGCGCGTATCGGGCGACGTCCGTTTCGCCTACGACAGCTATCGCAGGTTCATACAGATGTTCTCGGACGT
This sequence comes from Synergistaceae bacterium, assembly GCA_031283975.1. Taxonomy (GTDB): domain Bacteria; phylum Synergistota; class Synergistia; order Synergistales; family Synergistaceae; genus JAIRKI01. Next base: position 3,014 of record JAITAT010000208.1, on the reverse strand, counting down.
TGTGCTCGAAGTGAGCGCGGAATTGTTCGAGGAAAAACTCTCTGAGATTCGCAAGTCGCTGGGCGTGGAGTTCGATCATCAGATTCCCGCCGATTCCCTCAAAAAGCTGATAAGCGAATATAAAGAGATAGTCAGGAAGGCCGGCAAAGAATTCCCGGCCAACCCCGAGCATCAGCTCCGTCTCGCCATCGACGCTGTGTTCCGCAGTTGGAACACGCCGCGCGCCAATACTTACCGCAAGATAAACAACATATCGGCGGACCTCGGAACGGCCGTCAACGTCGTGTCGATGGTGTTCGGCAATCTGGGCGACGACTGCGGCACCGGCGTATGTTTCACCCGCGACGGCGCGACCGGCGAAAACAAGCTTTACGGCGAATATCTGATGAACGCCCAGGGAGAGGATGTGGTGGCCGGCATCAGGACGCCAAGCCCGATAGCGGAACTGGAAAAGGTCATGCCCGGCGTCTACGGGGAATTCGTCCGCATAGCCAAACTGCTCGAAAACCACTACAAAGATATGCAGGATATAGAGTTCACCGTCGAGCGCGGCAAGCTCTACATCCTCCAGACCCGCAACGGCAAGCGTACCGCCGCCGCCGAAGTCAAAATCGCGATGGATATGCTGCGGGAAGGCCTGATAGACGCGCAGACCGCGGTGACGCGCGTGTCGCCGGATCAGGTGGAGCAACTTCTTCACCAACAGATAGACCCCAAAGCGAAGTACAAGGCGCTTGCCAAGGGGCTTCCGGCGTCTCCGGGCGCCGCTGTCGGTGAAGTCGTGTTCGACGCCGACGAGGCGGCCGAAAAAGGCGCGAAAACACCTGTGATACTTGTCCGTCCCGAGACCACTCCAGATGACATCCACGGGCTTTTCGCGGCGCAGGGCGTTCTCACGACTCACGGAGGCATGACCAGTCACGCGGCCGTAGTGGCCCGGGGCATGGGTAAACCGTGCGTGTCGGGAGCCGAGACGGTGAAAATCGACCTGAAAGCGCAGCGGTTCACCGTGGGCGGTGTGACCGTGAACAAGGGTGATTTCATATCGCTCGACGGTTCCAAGGGCGAGGTGATCGTGGGCAAGGTTCCGCTCATAGAGGCAAAATTCTCGGACGACTTCAAAACCCTGCTCGACAATGCCGACAAGGAGGCCAGGCTCGAAACATGGGCGAACGCCGACACGCCCGAAGACGCGCGCCGCGCTCGCGAATTCGGCGCACGGGGAGTGGGCCTCTGCCGCACCGAGCACATGTTCATGGCGGCCGATCGCCTGCCCGCGATGCAAAAGATGGTAATCGCGTCGACAAAAGAAGAACGGGTGGACGCGCTCGCCAGTCTCGAACCGATGCAGAGAGAGGACTTCGTCGGCATTTTCGAGGCCATGGACGGTTTTCCCGTCATAATCCGCCTTCTCGATCCGCCGTTGCACGAATTCCTTCCCAAGATACCGGATTTGGAAAAAGAACTCGCCGAGGTCGGGCCCGACAGCGCGCGCGGCAAAACAATCAAAACCGAGATAGCCCGCGCCAACGATCTGCACGAAATTAACCCCATGTTGGGCTTCAGGGGCTGCCGCCTTGGAATAGTCTATCCCGAAATTTTTGAAATGCAGATACGCGCGATAATATCGGCGGCATGTGAAGTCTCCCGCAAGGGCCGTACGGTTCATCCCGAGATAATGATGCCGCTCGTCGGAATCAAGGAAGAGATGCGCCGTCTCGAAGCGATGGCCCGAAGGGTTTCCGCCGAGGTCATGAAAAAAGAGGGCGTCAATGTCAGTTATAAAGTCGGCACGATGATAGAGGTTCCCCGCGCGGCGATGATAGCCGACGAGGTGGCCGAATACGCCGAATTTTTCAGCTTCGGCACGAACGACCTCACTCAGACCACATATGGCTACTCCCGCGACGACGCCGAAAACAAATTCCTCGGTTTCTACGTCGAGGACGGAGTGGTGGAGCACAACCCCTTCCACGTTCTCGACAGAAGCGGCGTCGGCGGGCTGATGAGGATAGCCAAGGAAAAGGGACGTTCCGTCAGGCCCGACTTGAGCATAGGAATATGCGGGGAACACGGAGGCAATCCGTCCAGCGTGGCTTTCTGCCACTCTCTGGGACTCAATTACGTGAGCTGTTCACCCTTCCGGGTTCCGGTGGCGCGTCTCGCGGCCGCGCACGCGGCTCTTGGTAAATTGAAGTAACCGGCGCGCGGTGGGCGCGAAACTCGCGCCCACCGATTCAATCTGTTTCCCCTGGAGGAATTTATTTGGAGCGAAAGGTATCCGCAGCGAAACACCGCTTTTTGAAGGACGAATCTTCCAAGTGGGTCGACGATGGCATCATCTCGGCGGAGACCAGGGAAGGAATCTTGTCGAGTTACACTTCGACGAAAAAATTGCCCGTGGTGATTTGGGCGCTCGGCCTGACCATGATAGGGCTGGGCGTTTTGAGTTTCATCGCCGCCAACTGGGCGGAGTTGGGCCGGCTGCTCAAGATAACGCTGATCGTCGGCCTGTACGCGGCGAGCGTCGCGGGAGCGTGTTTTTGCGAGAAAAAAGGACGCGAAACCGCGTCGGAACTGCTGCTTTTTTTCTCGGGATTTCTCCTGTTGGGGGGAATCGCGCTGATGTCGCAGGTATTTCATATCAGCGGCTCCGCCGAAGGTCTGCTCGTGACATGGTTGATCGCCTACCTGCCGACGTTTTTGATAGCGCGAAACCTGGCGGTATTTTTGTTGTATGAGGTCGCGGCGTTATTTTACCTGAACCTGGCATTTTCACATTATCCTTATAGCGGCGGCGAAACGTCCGCTTTCTTTGCCGGTCCAATAGGGCCTTTGCTGCTGATGGCCCCGCTGGCGGGGATGGCGTGGCGGGTGTGGCGCGAACAGAGAAAGCCGCACGGAGACTTAGGGGAATCCTGGACGAGATATCTTTTCATCGGAGGGTCGTCGAGGAGAATTTTTTTCAGTAATTTCCTAATTTTGAACTGGTTTACATGGATATGCGTGATAAA
>JAITAT010000148.1 GCA_031283975.1 Synergistaceae bacterium | reverse complement strand
CCCGTAATCATCGTGCACCGCCCATTGACCGTGAACCAGGCGCTCGCCCCAATCGAGCGGAACTCTCGCCTGAGAGGAAGCTGCCGAAACCGATACTCCCGACAATTCGAGATCGCCTATAAAAAGCGCTTTCGAGGATGAATCGTAAAAACCTTCCGACACAGAGCCTTTCGAGACTTGGTAGCCCCTTCCGAAACCCCAATCTCTGAAGTGTTCGGCTTCCGATATCAGGGAGATAACGGCTCCGCGACGTTGCACATCGAGACAGTACGCTTCGAGGTCGCGCATTCGCCCTCTGAAACCGGGCAGACCTGTTATTCCGCTGCCGCGTTCCGCCCTCGCTATCGAGGCGGCAAGCCTCACTCTCGGGAAGAGCGCCAGAAAACGCTCTGCGTCGCCCCACTCCAGGGCTTTGTCCTCTCCGGCGCCATCCACTCCGGCCCTCAGCCACGAGTAACTGTCGGCTGCGTTTTCGAGTTCCGACGGTTCAACCAATACGACGTGCGCGTCGGACGGGAAAAAATCCTCAATTGAAACCGCGCGCCGGGAAGCGAGAGCGCGGATTTCGATCCTCGAAAAACTCCCCACGCTGCGCTGCGTATCTGTGGCAAAATACCTCATGCTCTCGACGTCGTCGTCGAAAAATTCAACTCTTACGGGCCACGCGTAAGCCGGATCGAAGAAGTCCACTATCCCGCCGTGATACGCGAATTGCCCCGGCGTCCATACGATGTCGGTCTTTTCGTACCCATGCGCGTGAAGCCATTCCAGCATGAAAGAACGGCTGACGCCGGGCCCGCACGCAAGTTCCATCCTGTCTCCGCCCAAAGATACCGGACCCATCAACGCGCCCGGCGTCGCGAGCAGTATCCCTCCGCCGGCCCGCCATCCATCCATGACCTCGCCTCTCGCGGCCTTCTGCGCCTCCATGATATGAGAAGAATCAGAGTAAGAGGCTATCGCTATTTCGGGCAGAACGGATACGGCGGGCAGTTCGGCAAACGGACGCATCGAATCGGCGTCGGCCGAAAAATCGCGGACAAACCTCGAATTGGGCAGCACCACGAGAAGGGGGCGGGAGAATTCCCGGCACAGCCACGGCCTCGCGGCTCCGGCGACCGGAAGATGAAGCGATATGTTTTTGCGCCAGTCGGATATATCCAACTGGCTGAGCTTGCAGCAGACGCGCGCCGTATCCATGTCACGCCCGCCGAAGCTCTGCGATTTTGAGTGTGAACCCTTGACCGGACGCGCCGAGGAGCCATTTTGACAACGCTTCCCATGCCAAATTCTCGACGTCCGGCCAAGCGTCCCGTTGTTCTTTGGGGATTTTTCCGAGCGCCCAATCCTTCATGCCGATTTGCGGCGGCGGTCCTCCGATCCCCAGCCGGAGACGCGGGATATCGAGCGTGTCGAACAGTGTTATGACGGAAATCATGCCCTTATGCCCTCCGGCCGAACCGGAAGAGCGATATCTCAGGCTGCCGAAAGGAATAGCCGCGTCGTCGAAGATTATCAAGATGTCCGACGGGGTGATGTCGTAATATCGCGCCGCCTCAGTGACGGACTTTCCGCTCAGATTCATGTATGTGAACGGTTTCAGAAACGCGACGCTCTCGCCTTCGACTTGTGAAGGCGGCCAAAAAGCCCCGCTGAATTTCATGCGGGGCTCTCCAAGTCCTTTTCGTTCCGTAAAAGAATCTATCGCAAGCCAGCCCGCGTTATGGCGGCTCCACACATATTCGGGGCCTGGATTGCCCAGTCCCGCCACAAGCTTCAAAGCTATCCCTCTATTCTTCTTCCTTGCGTTTGTTCTTTCCCACCACTTCGACGTCCGCCGTCTCCTCCGCGAGTTCCTCGACCGGCGTTTCCGCCACCGATCTCGGGCGTGAAACAATGACTACCACGGAATCTTCCGGCGTAACGAGTTCGGCGCTCTGCGGTCTCTCGACGTCGCGCACGAATATTTCAGATCCGAGTTGTAATTTTGCTGTGTCAAGGACTATTTCAGACGGTATTTCGCGCGGAAAGACGAGCATTTCGATATCGCGCAAAGGCTGCTCCAATACTCCTCCCATTTTGACGCCGGCGGAAATCTCCTTGTTTATCACGCGTACCGGCACGGCCACTTTGACCTTGTGATCCTTCATCAACTGATAAAGATCGACGTGCAGGATGTTCTGGCTGACGGCATGCCTCTGTACGCTGCGGAGCAGCGCCATCTCGACGCGTCCGTCCGGCATTTCGAGATCTATCATATTGGTCTCCCAGTTGGGCGAGTTCGCCGCGCGAGACAGCTCTTTGAGACTGACCGTCCCCACCGCGCTCTCTCTGTACTCCGGCCCGTAGAACACCGCCGGTATCAAACCCTTTGTCCTGAGTTTACGGCACGCGCCTTTGCCAGTACCGGTACGGCTCGTAAACTTTATCTTAACCGCCATATATTACTCCTCCTCAGTTTATACGTGGAATTTATATGCATAAATAATGCCGATTCGCGTTCACTGCTCTCTTCGCCTGGGTTTTGGCTGGAAGAGTATGCTTATCGAATGATCCAGATGTATCCTGCGTATCGCCTCCGCGAAGAGCGGGGCTATGGACAGCGTCGTTATCTTTTGCAGCCGTTTTTCCGGCGGCAGAGGAATCGTGTCGGTCAAAATCAGTTCCTCCAGCACCGAGTTGCCGATTTTCTCAATCGCCGAACCCGACAGCACCCCGTGAACGGCGCACGCGTAGACCTTTTCCGCGCCATAAGAGAAAAGGGCGTTGGCCGCGTTTACAATGCTGCCTCCGGTATCTATTATATCGTCCACCAATATCGCTATTTTGTCCTTTACCTCACCGATTATTTCCATCACCTTGCTCTGGTTGGCTACATCGTAAGACCTGCGCTTGTCGACTATCGCCAGCTCGGTGTTTATCTGCTCCGCGAACTTCCTGGCGCGCACCACTCCTCCTATGTCGGGAGATACAACCACCACGCGGCGCTCCTGCAGCTGCGGCTTCAATATCCTCTTCAAATGCGAGGCGAGCAGCGGTATTCCGGTGAGATGATCCAGAGGTATGTCGAAAAAACCCTGAATCTGGTTGGCGTGCAGATCGGCGGTGACTATTCTGTCGGCTCCGGCCTGCTGCAACAGGTTCGCGACGAGTTTCGCGGTGATGGGTTCCCTGGCGCGGGCTTTGCGGTCCTGACGCGCGTAGCCGAAATACGGCAGCACAACGTTTATTCTGTACGCCGAAGCGCGTTTCATCGCGTCGATTATCACGAGCAGCTCCATGAGATTTTCGTTGACCGGCGCGCATGTAGGCTGAATTATGAAAGCGTCGGAACCCCTCACGCTCTCTTGCAAAGACAACCCTATCTCCCCGTCCGAAAAGCGGAATATCTTGCGTTCCGCCATCTGAAAACCCAGCGTGGCGCATATCGCGCGCGCGAAATCCTCGTGCGCGCTTCCCGAAAAGATCTTAATATCCCTGGAGGTCGATTCCATTATAGCTTAGTCATCCTCCTTTTTTTCGCTCTTCTCCCGAAGGACGCCTTTTCTCGCGTTCCAACCGTCCACGTTGGTCTGGCGTTCGCGGGCGATGCCGAGCGCCCCGTCCGGGATGTCCTTCGTTATCACCGAACCCGCGGCCGTAGTGGCGCCGCTGCCCATAGAAACAGGCGCCACAAACATGGTATCGCTGCCTACGAAACAGTCCTCTCCGATGAATGTGGCGTTTTTGCTCACTCCGTCGTAATTGCACGTAATGGCGCCGGCGCCGATATTCGTGCCCCCGCCTATCTCGGCGTCTCCCAGGTAAGACAGGTGCATGGCCTTTACTCCCTCGCCCAGCGTGCTGTTTTTCACTTCCACGAAG
>JAITAT010000053.1 GCA_031283975.1 Synergistaceae bacterium | reverse complement strand
ACTCGATGTGGAGAGTGTAGCGGCCTGTTCGCGCATTCACAGAAGATGCGGCACATCTTTCATCATAGTGGTCGTGATCACGAGCATATTCGTTTTTTCGCTTTTCGGGCGCGGCCCTTTATGGGAAAGGATTATCGCGAGGATCGTTCTCCTTCCGCTGGTCATTGGAATATCCTACGAGGTGATCAAGGGGGCGGCGAAGTCCGATACATGGGGCAAATATCTGATAATGCCCGCGCTCTCTCTGCAATATCTCACCACGAGGGAACCCGATCCGTCGATGCTCGAAGTCGCCATAAAATCGCTGGAAGTCGCGCTGAATCCTCACGCGATCTCAAGCGCCACTGAAGAGGAGAAAAAGCAGGAAGATGGAATTCTGGAACAAACTGGAGGAAGTTGAACAAGCTTACAGGGATATAGAAACCCGCATGTCCGACCCGCTTATATCGTCTAATCAGGCGGAGATGCAGACGCTTGGCAAAAAACACGTCGAAATGGAACCATTGGTAGCTGTGTTCGATGAATACAAGCGTCTCCTGCGCGAAATAAGCGAGTCTCGCCAAATGTTGGCTGACGAATCCGACGAGGCGATGCGCGAGATGATTCGCGAGGAGCTGTCGAAACTGGAGGAGCTAAAACCCGGTACGGAGCATAAGATACGCGTTTTGCTTCTGCCCCGCGACAAGGACGGCGACAGAAACGTCATCATCGAGATACGCGGCGGCACGGGAGGCGAGGAAGCGGCCCTTTTCGCCGCCGATCTGTTCAGAATGTACACGCGGTACGCCGAAATCAAGCGGTGGCGGGTCGAAATTCTGGATGCAAACGAAACCGGGATCGGAGGTTACAAGGAGATAGTGTTTCGCATCGAGGCAACGGGCGCGTACAGCAAACTGAAATACGAGAGCGGCGTCCACCGTGTGCAGCGCGTACCGGCCACGGAGGCCAGCGGCAGGGTGCACACGTCGGCCGCCACGGTCGCCGTGCTGCCGGAAGCCGGTGACGTGGACGTGGCTATCAGGCCCGAGGATTTGAAGATAGACACATACCGCTCCGGCGGAGCTGGAGGCCAGCACGTCAACATGACCGACTCCGCGGTCAGGATAACTCACCTGCCAACGGGAGTGGTGGTGACCTGCCAGGACGAGCGCTCACAGATAAAAAACAGGGCTAAAGCCATGCAGTTTCTGCGAACGAAACTCTACGACGCCGAAATTCGCAGACAACAGAGCGCCATGGCGGCCGAACGCAAAGGCCAGGTGGGCTCCGGCGACAGGTCGGAGCGCATCCGTACATACAATTTTCCTCAAAACAGGATGACGGATCACAGGATAGGACTCACGCTCCACAAACTCGACCAGATAATCGAGGGCAATCTCGACGAGTTGATAGAAGCTCTCTCAATGGCCGATCAGGCCGAAAAAATGAAGAACTTTGCCGCGTAACTTCGGCTTGAAATCGAGAACTCGGGCCGAAATACCATTCTCACATTACTGCCGTGAAATTCGCATGAGGGCGGCGTTGCGTAAGAAATGCCGGAGCGCGGCATAATATCGTCGCTGAGGATCAGGTTGACTCAAATGATGACCGGGTCCGGCGTTCCTCTGCCCGGCTTGGAAGCTGACAGGATCGTCTGCGGCGCGCTCGGGGTCTCTCGCGCGTCGCTTCACGCTCATCCAGAACGCGAGCTGCGCGGCTGGGAACTCGAACGCGCGCTGGAATTCGGGATACGCCGCGCCTCGGGCGAGCCGCTCGCCTACATATTGAACGACGCCATATTCCGCGGCCGCAGCTTCTATGTGGATAAGAGGGTCCTGATCCCCAGGCCGGAGACGGAAATGCTGACGCGCCTAGCGGATGCCTGTCTCAAGAGGTTCGGGAGGGGTGTATTCGCGGACTGGTGTACCGGCAGTGGCTGTATCGCTATAACTTTACTCGAGGACAACCCCGGTTTCAAGGCATACGCCGCGGACTCGTCCCCGGACGCTCTCGACGTGGCAAAATATAACGCCCTGTCGCACGGCGTGGGCGATCGGGTAAAATTCATCGAGTGCGAAGACCCGGCCGAAGCCCTTGTCATAGCCCCGGCCTCGCTCGATATGATCATCTTGAACCCGCCTTACATACGGGAAGCCGCGATCGAGACTCTCGAAACACAGGTCAAAGACTACGAGCCTCGTGCGGCATTGGATGGCGGCCCGGACGGACTTAGTGTGATCATGCCGCTCCTGTCGCGTCTCCCTTTTTTTATGAAGCGGGGAGCACATCTTTTTTTGGAAACGGGCGGAGACGATCAGACGGACGAAATTATGACCCACGGGCGGAATATAGCGGCCGATATGACATTGAGTGAAATTTCCGAGGATCATCGTGGAATTGCGAGGTTCATGGTCTGGCGAAAGTTATCATAAAGGACTAAAATAGGATAAGTTGTTCTGCTGTCGGAGACTTGAACGACAATTGCGGCGCCAGCGGAATTATAAATAAACCGGCGACTGCTGAAAACCCCGAAATTTCGCTCTTGTTGCTCGATCGGCGTTTAAATATTATATTGGGATAAAGGTAATAGATAAACCGCAAAATTTTACAGTGGGGTGATTTGATGGAACACCGCCAGCTTATCATAATAGGCGCAGGTCCGGCAGGGCTGTCTTCGGCCATATACGCGCGCAGAGCCGGGCTCGATACGCTTGTTCTCGAACCCGGGCTTGTGGGCGGCATGATAAACTCGACCGCTGAAATCGAAAATTATCCCGGATTGAGACGTGTCGGCGGCATGGAACTGGCGGGCGCGCTGCGTTCGCATACGGAGATGTTCGCCCCCGAATTTCGGGAGTGCCGTGTCGTTTCGCTCGACACTGGCGGGGAGACGCGCGATAAAATCGTAGTCACCGATAAAGGTTCCATCTCCGCATCAGCCGTGGTCATCGCCACAGGCACGTCCTTCGCGCGGGTCGGCTGCAAAGGAGAGGAACACTTCACAGGACATGGCGTCAGCTACTGCGCGGTGTGCGACGGGCCTTTTTACGAAGGAGCCGAAGTGGCCGTCATCGGCGGCGGCAACGCGGCGGTCGAGGAAGCCGAATTTCTCACGAAATTCGCGTCGAAAGTGTATGTAATTCACCGCAGGGACGAATTCCGCGCCGACAGATCCGTGATCGGAAGGGCGCTCGACAACCCAAGGATCGAGCCTTTACTGAGCAGTGTGGTGGACGAAATAGCGGGGGAAAATATGGTCGAGCGCATCAGCGTGCGGAATGTCAAAACCGGGGAGACGAGGGATATTTCCGTCGAGGGGGTATTCGTTTTCGTCGGCATGAAACCGGAAATCGGTTTTCTGGATGGTCTCGATTCAATAAAAAGGACGGAAGCCGGCTGGATCGTCACCGACGACAAAATGGAGACCTCATGCGAGGGCATTTTCGCCGCCGGCGATGTGCGTCTCAAATTTTTGAGACAGGCGGTGACCGCGGCGGGTGACGGCGCCGTAGCGGCGATGGCCGCCTACGAATACATCACGAACATGGAATATCTCGACCGCGTTCTCTTTGAAGGGCCGCGCTCATACGCGCTCCTGATATCGGGAGAGGATCAAAACCAGGCGGCGCTGGCGCGCTCCGCCGAGAGTCTCGAAAAATCGAGCGGCATAAAATTGATGATAGCGGACGTATACAGAACCGCCCGCGTCAGAGCGCGGCTGGGAGTGGACAAACTTCCGGCCGTGGCCGAAATCGCGAACGGCAAAGCATTCAGGATATCCGGCGTATCTTCGGTTGAAGATATAAAGAATTTCATAGGGGAGGCGGTCAAATGATAATAACCATAACCCCAAATCCCGCCATGGACGAATCCTACGTCACGGAAGAGTTCAGCATAGGGCATTGGTATCGCGCGAAAAGCGTGCTCCGATCTCCGGGCGGGCGCGGGATCAATGTGTCGATAATCCTCAAGCAGCTGGGTTACGATTCCGTCTCCATGGGTTTTCTCTCGGGACATGTGGGAGAATATATCAAGGACGATCTGCTCTCAAGAGGTATCACCACTAACTTCGTCAACATCAAGGGCGAAAACAGGACCAACACGTTCATAAGGGACAGCCACGATGGCGCCGAGACGGCCGTCACCGAAGAGGGCCCCGAAATCACAAATGACGCTCTGAAACGTTTCTTCTGGAAACTGGAACACCTGCTGCCGCGCGCGACCGCGGTCCACATGGGCGGCTCCCTGCCTCCGGGTTTACCGGATACTTTTTACCGCGATACGATAGACAGAATCAAGAGAAAAAACATTCCAGTCTACGTGGATTCGGCTGGGCCGGAGCTTACGCTCGCAATAGAGGCCCTGCCCACGGTTGTTCAGATAGATCACCGATTCATCAATATCGTCCGAAATATTCCACTCTCCAGTCTGGACGATCTCATAGGCGTTTCAAAAAAGATTTTCGACGAAGGGGTGGATTGGATAGTGACCTCCAGTTCCGAAAAGACCAATCTCTTTTGCACCCCAAAAGGAATGTTTCTGGCGGAGATGATTTTCGACAAGCCCCGTACCTACAGAGCGGCGGGAGACGCGCTGGTCGCCGGCCTGATGGTGGCTCGGCAGGAACTCATGGGTATAGAAGACTCCATAAAATTCGCCATGTCCTGCGTGATACAGACCGTGTGCAGCCCACAAAAGGGCCTGCCTTCCAGGGCCGCCGTCGAATCGACGCTCGGCAGCGTCGCAGTCAACAAGATATGAGACGATAACGAGGTGATACAATGCTGGTCGGAGACATAACGAAGAGAGATTTGACCGCGCTGTCGGAGGATACCGGACTTTTGGAGGCCGTGTCCATCATGGAACTTCACGGCACCAGCGGACTGCCAGTGGTAAGCGACGCCGGCCGCGTCGCCGGATTCATCAGCGAGAAAGACATCTTGCGCGCTATAATTCCGGGATACCTGGGATATATGGATGAGAATTTTCTCATGCCGGCCGTCGTAAAAATCAGAGCCAAGGTCAAGCGGGTCGGATACGACTCCGTTCGTGAATATATGACTAAAAACTGTCTTGTTTTCGACGAGAGCGAGACAGTCATGAACGCTTTAGTGGCATTTTTCAGAAAAGACGTGAAATGCGCGCCGGTAGTCAGCGGGGGGATGTTCGTGGGGATGGTGGATAGAGAGGCGATCCTGCGGGGGTTCTTCCGCGAAAACCCCGAGGAAGTGGAACCGGACGCCCTGGTTCATACGGCTAAATAGCGGCTCCAGGCCGGTGTATATTCAAGCGTCCGTTCATTGTTAAACCAGTCTGAAATATGTTTCCGA
>JAITAT010000052.1 GCA_031283975.1 Synergistaceae bacterium | reverse complement strand
TTCGGCGTAGTGCCAAAGTTCAATTTGGGCCATGTGATGCGCGGGGAGAAAGAGTTTTCCGACATAGTGTTCAAAGTTAGCGAACGGGTTTCGATAATTCCGGGGGGAGTGGGGCTGCGCGAACTCGCCGATATCGAAGATCAGAGACAATCGTGGATTATAAACCGTCTCTCTTTCCTTGAAGACGAGATAGATATACTGATACTCGACTCGGGCGCCGGAATATACAAAAACATTTTGTCCTTCGCGCTCGCCTCGGATCTATCGCTGATAATAACCACGCCCGAACCCACGGCTATAAGGGACTCGTACAGCGTGCTGAAATCGTTGTGCCAGGAGACGAAAGGCGGACTGAAGGCGGGACTCGTCGTGAACATGGCTAAGGACGAAAAGGAAGCGCTGCTGGTGGCCGAGAGGATAATATCGGCGAGCGAGCAGTTCCTCGATTTCAAAATACCGTATCTGGGGTGCATCCTCTGGGATTCGGGAATCCGCGAATCCGTCATAAAGCGAAAACCGCTTCTGCTTTGGGACGCGAAGTCGCCTTCCGTGCCGTATTTCAGAAAAATCGCGCGAACGATATACGAAACGATCGACGGAGGGCGGTCATTTGGGAAAAACGCGCGCAGGGACAGTTTTTTCATGCGCCTGCTGAAACAGGCCGCCAACAGGGAAAAAAAGCAAAATGGCTAAATACGCGGACATTCCGCCCGGCGATTACGCCAATAAACTTCAGGTGGGCGTAAAAGGAGAAGTAGTGATAAACGCGGGCATTTACAAGGGACATTACGCGACATATATCGAGGATGTAAAGCCCGATAATATGATCGGGTTCGCTCATCCGCTGATGAGCGGCGCGCTGCTTCCGGTTTACAGGGAGTTGGAGTTCGATTTCATCATGGAAGACGGCAGCGCCCAGTATATCTTTGATATGGCCGTGCGGCGCGTGGAAATTCATGGTAACCTGTCGACAATGTGGGCCGTCCTGCGTGATCGCCCGAAGCGGATACAGCGCAGACAGTTTCTGCGCGTTCCGTGCCTGTGGAACATTTTCATCTTTCACACCGAGTATGAAAAAAAAGAACCCATGTCCGCAAAGTGGCTGCCGGCTCACGCCATCAACATCAGTCTGGGCGGGTACCGTTTCAAAATATCGCAAGAGGACGCTCAGGGCCTGAGGTTCGAGCATGGCGACAAAATTCTTGTATTTTTCGAATTGTCCGGCAAACAGTACATGTTTTCGGGCAGCGCCATGCGCATAGAATATTCCGGGAATTTTTGGGAGGTTGGCGTCTCTTTTGATTCTCTGCCGTTTGTCATGGAAAAGAAACTTTTCGAATATATCAGACAGCAAGAATTGATATGGCACGAAGAATAATGGGGAAAACCGATAAAATCCGCGTTCTCATAGTTGACGACTCGGCCTTTATGCGCAAAATCATAGGTGACATTTTGCGCGAAGACCCTATTATGGAGATAGTGGGAAAGGCCCGTAACGCAAACGAGGCGATGGAAATGACGAAGTCTCTGTCGCCCGACGTGATAACCCTGGATATTGAGATGCCCGGAAAGAGTGGTCTCGAAGCGCTCGAAGAGATAATGGAGTACAAGCCCGTTCCGGTGGTCATGGTAAGCAGTCTCACCAAGAGCGGAGCGAACGTGACGATGCAGGCGCTCGATATCGGCGCGGTGGACTTCGTGACCAAGCCCTCGGACTCGGCGTCGATCGATATGGCGAAGATCGGCGCCGAACTGCGCAGGAAAGTCATAGAGGCGAGTATGGCGGCTGTACACCGCAAATGGAGTCAGAAAACCGCCAATAATATATCTCAGCCGTGTTCCGTTCCGCCGCGGAAGGATGCCATTCGCCCAAAGCCGGAGATGCTGGTGATCGCGGCGTCGACCGGCGGCCCGATGGCGCTGCAGCAGGTCATACCGAGTCTGCCCGCGAATTTTCCGCTGCCGGTATTGTTGGTTCAGCACATGCCGCCGGGCTTTACGACTTCGTTCTCACAGCGCCTGAACGAGCAGAGCAACTTGACGGTCATAGAGGGGTGCGACGGAATGCCGGTCAGGAAGGGAACGGTAATCGTCGCTCCCGGAGGTTTTCACCTCGTTTTGGAAAGGAAAGGCGCGGAGTTCGTCTGCAGGTTGACGGAAACTCCGCCCGTTCGTTCCGTAAGGCCGTCCGCCGATGTCCTTTTCAACAGCGTCGCCGAAAACGTCGGAGGGAATGTTCTGGTTCTGGTGCTGACAGGGATGGGTAAGGACGGGCTCGACGGCACGAGGGCGCTTCGCGATAAGGGCGCGTACGTCATAGCGGAGAGCCGCGAAACCAGCGTGATATTCGGCATGCCCGGCGCGATTGTAGGCGCCGGCCTCGCCGACGAAGTGCTTCCGCTCTACTCCATAGCTTCTGGGATAGAGCGGGTTGCGAGATGATTTTCAATATGACGATCCTCTTTTGGATGGATATATATAATTTTTTACCAGGACTGGGAGGCGGGCGACATGGCGGATATGGATATGAATCAATACCTGGGGGCTTTTTTGGACGAATCCGGCGACAATCTGGAACATCTGAACGAACTCCTGCTTTCCGCGGAAAAGAACCAGGAAGATATGGATATAATCAACGAGATATTCCGCGTAGCGCACACGTTCAAGGGTATGGCAGCTACCATGGGATTTACTTCCATGGCGGCCCTCACTCATTCTATGGAGGATTTGCTCGGGCTTGTGCGTTCCGGGAAGATGGTGCTGAGTTCCGATGACGTCGACGTTCTTTTCAAATGTCTCGACACTCTTACAGCCATGATTGACTGCATAAGGGGTGGCAAGAGCGATCGGGACGTCGAATCGGAACACCTCGTCGAAGTGCTCCACGCGCGCATGGATCATCCCGAGGGCTCCATAAAGCACGCCGTACCGGACGCGCAGGAATTGATCGAGGATAATAAGACTTCCTCCGGTCATGGGAGCGAGACCAAGGGCGGTTTGTCCGATGGTTCTTTCACCGAGCAGGAGATGGATTGGGTATCCTCCGCCAAGACGGCCGGAATGCAAGTTTACGAGCTGAAAATCGTTCTCGACGAAAACTGCATGCTGCGCGCCGCCCGCGCTTATATGGTGGTCACGCTGATAGGAGATCTCGGGGACATCATCAAGAGCGTCCCGGGGGTCGAGGATCTGGAAAAAGAGGCGTTCGACAGGGAATTCACGGTTTACGTCGCGTCGAGGGACCCTCTTGACAGTATAACAGCACAGATATCGAACGTGGGAGAGGTAAAAGAGGTAAAAGGCGCGGAGGTGGATATCGAGCGTTTGAAAGCGCTTGCCGGGAAGCCGGGCGTTTCGGCGGCCGAGACTCATCCCGCGGGACCTGTTCACGCGCCTGACGAAAAAGAACACGCCGCCGCCCGTGAGGAACACGCCAAGGCCGGTGGGGGAGACGCGCCTAAAAAGGAATCCGCCAAGGCCAGCAGAACGGTCAGGGTCGATATAGGGCGTTTGGACAAACTCATGAATCTCGTGGGCGAACTGGTCATCGGGCGCGCGCGCATCGAACGCCTGGTACAGGAATCCCGTCTCAAAGCGTTCGAGGAACCTCTTTCCCAACTGGGACGCATTTCCGGCGATATTCAGGAACTTGTGACCAAACTCAGAATGGTTCCGGTATCGATGGTTTTCGACCGTCTGCCGAGACTTGTGCGAGACCTGTCGCGTCAGATGGGCAAGGATATACAGCTCCAGGTGGAAGGGGCGGATACCGAACTCGACCGCACCGTCATCGACGAAATAGGAGATCCGATGGTTCACCTGCTTCGCAACTCTCTGGATCACGGCATAGAAGCTCCCGACGTGAGGGAGGCTCACGGCAAGGCGCGTCTCGGCACTATTCTCGTCGCCGCGTATCAGGAGGGCAACGGAGTCATTATAGAGGTCAAGGACGACGGCGCCGGAATTGACTCTGAAAAAGTGAAGCGCAAGGCCATAGAGAAGGGCATCATAACCCCCGAACAGGCGTCCTCGATGACGGACGCGGAAGCGGTTCAGATAGTGATGATGCCGGGGTTCAGCACCGCCGATAAGGTAACCGACCTGTCGGGGCGCGGAGTGGGTACCGACGCGGTCAAAAACAAGGTCGAGGCTCTCGGCGGTCAGTTCCAGATATACTCCAAATTCGGTTCGGGCACGAGGGTAGTTATTCGTCTGCCGCTCACACTAGCCATAGTACTCGCCCTCCTGATAAAAGTGGGAGACGAGATTTACGCCGTATCCCTGGAAAATGTGGAGGAGACGCTGCTCGTGCACAAGAAGGATATCAAATATGTTCATGGTACCCCGGTCACGACCGTGCGCGGGGAAATACTGCCTCTTTCCGATCTGTCGGCCATAATCGGCACGCCGGGAGAACGCCCGGACGTCGATGAAAATCCAGTGGTCGTGGTCCGCGTGGGGAGGGAGCGTTCGAGGGTCGGTTTCTTGGTGGACGCGTTTGTCGGCCAGCAGGAAATAGTCATAAAGCCGCTTGGGAAGTTGTTGTTGAAGGTAAAGGGAATAGCTGGAGCTACAATACTCGGCGACGGCAACGTGGCGCTGATACTGGACGCGGCGTCTTTATGATGGACGAGAATAGCGAGTTCACCAGCATTCACATGGATGCCATCCGGGAGATAGGCAATATCGGTACCGGAAACGCCGCCACCGCGTTGTCCCGTCTGATCGGCAGGGCAGTGGATATGGATGTTCCGGTGGCTGAACTCGTTCCGATTTACGAAGTGACGGCGCACTATGGTTCGCCGGAAACGCGCGTGTGCGCGGTTTTGATCAGATCGGAGGAACTTTTTTCATGCAGTCTGATGTTCTTGATAGACGAGGAAAAAGCGGATATCCTGGCGGATCTCGTAATTCCGATGGATATCTCAGGCATGCCCGACGAGGAGAAATTTCAAATGAGAAACAGCGCCCTCGCGGAGCAGGGCAACATAATTCTCGGGACGTTTCTCAACGCGCTGTCGCAGATCACCGGATGGACTCTGCCCACTACCACGCCCGCCGTGGCTAGGGATATGCTCGGTTCCATAATGGATGTAGTGGCTTCGACGTTCGGGGTCATGGGAGACTCGGCGATGCTTGTCAAAACGACCCTGCATATCAAGGGGCTTGAGAGCGATCTCGGCGGAACGGTTATAATGATCCCCGATCCCGGCACGCTCGAAACCCTGCTCGCGAAACTGGGGGTGCTTTAATCAATGTCACAGCCGATACACGTAGGTATGGCGGATCTGGTGGTCTCGAAGCATCCCGCTACGCTGATAACGTTGGGCCTCGGGTCGTGCATAGGGCTGGTTATATTCGATCAGATATCCAAGACGGCCGGGATGGTGCATATAATGCTCCCCGACAGCAGGGAAGCGAAAAATATCCCAAAACCAGGGAAATTTGCCGACACCGCCGTTCCGCTTCTTTTGGAAGAACTGGCGAAATTGGGCGTCAACAGATCGCAGCTCCGCGCGAAGATGGCCGGCGGAGCGCAGATGTTTTCCCTTCCGGGGAAAACTGACTCCGCGATATTCGGCGTTGGAAGCAGGAACATCGAAGCTACGACGAAAATGCTGGCCTCGGCCGGCATAAGGCTCGTGGCTTCCGATACCGGGGGTAGCAAAGGGCGCAGCGTGGAATTCAGTACCGAGACCATGAAGTTCATAGTGAAAACCCTCGGTTCGGGAACAAAGGAGCTTTAGTTTCCAGTGCAGCGCGCTGCCTCGGCGGACAATGAAAAATTGTGGGAGGAATACACGCGGACGCGCGAACCGCGCGTCAAAGACGAGATAGTGAAACGATTTCTCCCGCTGGTTCGTTATGTCGCGTCGAGAATGTCCGTCAAATTTCAGGGCGGGCTCGATTTTGAGGACATACTGAGTTTTGGTGTTCTGGGTCTCCTGGACGCGGTCGACCGCTTCGAACCCGAACGGGGTTTTTGTTTTCAGACGTTCGCGGTTCCGCGCATAAGAGGCGCGATACTTGACGAGCTTCGCCGCTTCGATTGGATATCCCGGAGCGGGAGGGAAAAACTTCAAAAGTTCGAGAGGACTCTCGAGGATATCGCGAAAACGAACGGAAACACCGACGACAAATCCCTGATGTCCGCCATGGGTATGGACGAGCAGTCGTACAGAGATTTGCTGGAAATAGCGAGCCGGTCTTATATCGTCTCGCTGGATGACGTACTCGCCATAGAGGACGGCGACATGCAGCGGGAGGACACTATAGAGGATGAACAGCCAAGCGCTCTCGACCTCATTGAACAGGACGAGGAAACAGAGTCCGTGGTCGGCGCCTTGAAAAAACTGCCGGAGAGAGAGAGAACCCTGTTGTCCCTTTATTACTATGAGGGCCTCACCCTCAAGGAGATAGGCTTAGTCCTCGGCGTGACGGAGTCGCGCGTCTCCCAGCTTCACGGCAGGGCGCTTTCGCTTTTGAGGGCTGAACTGAAGGCGGTTTCGGATATGTGACCTGGTTTCATCAATCAAAGGGGGATTGCCGGTGGATCAAGGATTTGATATCAACCTCGCGGAGGAGGGAGTTTTTCTTGTCGTCACCCCGGATTGTTCGGCTTCTGTCGGAAACGTGATATCCGCGCTCAAGGAAAAAGGCGTGACCGATTACGATGGAGACGCCATAAAATCCGCGCTTGAAAACAAGCTGGGCACCCCCGTCCGCGTCGCTTCCCCGCACAAAGAGGAAGCCAAAGACGCGGATTACAGGATAAAAATTTCGGAGGACGGCCTCACCTGCGAAACGTGGCTTATTCCTCCGTCGGGCGGCGGAGCGATGCCGACTCTGCAAAGCATCAAAGGTTTCATGAATAGTCACGGCGTCGTCTACGGTCACGATGAAAAAGCCATCGAGGAGATGATCTCCCGTCCGCTGGAGAAACAGTGGGTCGTGACGGCAAAAGGCGACGCTCCCAAAAACGGCAAAGACGCCCGCGTTGATTACAAGATAGATCTGAACGTCTTAAAACCCCGCGCCGTCGGCGACAAGGTGGATATGAAAGAATTGGGGACGGTAATAAACGTCATCCAGGGACAGGAAATAGCCGAAAAAATTCCGTTCGTTCAAGGGCAGGACGGCATGAGCGTCATGGGTAAGAAGATCGCGGCTTACGCCGGCAAGGATAAAAACCTGCCGTCCGGCAAAGGAACGGCTGTCTCCGAGGATAAGCTGCACCTCTGCGCCGAGTTCGACGGGAACGTCATAATTAAAGGCGGCAGTCTCTCAGTCAATCGGATGTTCGAGGTGAAAGGCGACGTCGATTACAGCGTCGGCAACATAGACTTCATCGGCCCTGTAGTGATTCATGGAAGCGTCAGGGAGGGTTTCGAGGTCAGTTCGGGCAGCGACGTAATAATCGACGGCGTGGTAGAGGGCGCGGTCATAAAATCGGAAGGCGGCATGACGATAAAGGTGGGCATCCGAGGCACTGGGAAGGCCAACCTGACGGCGAAAGGCGACGTGAACTCGGGATATATCGACCAGGCTCGCGTGAGATCGAGCGGCAATATCGCGGTAGCGGAAGCCATATTGCACAGCGATATAGGAGCGCGCGGCGAGGTCGCCGCGATAGGCAGCAAGAAAGGCCAGATAGTCGGCGGCATGATACAGGCGGGGAGCGAGGTGCTGTGCGAGGTTCTCGGCAGCGAAATGGGCACTAAAACCGACGTGATCGTCGGAGAACTTCCGGAATTGGCCGAAGAACGCAAGCGGAGCCAGGAGAACATCAAACAGTTCGAGGAACAGATAGAAAAAATAGACGCCAATATAACATTCTTGAAAAACCTTCAGCAGCAGGGACAGCTTACCGAGGATAAACAGGAGACGTTAGCGCGCATAACCAAGGCGAAGTTTCAGATAAAGGCGCAGCACGACGCGACTAAAAAACACCTGGAGGAGTTGGAGCGCGATCTGGACAAGAACAAACTCGACGGCAGGGTTCGCGTGAAAAGCGCCTGTCACCCGGGCGTTTCCATTATGATTCGGGGAGTCAGATACATAGTGCGCGAGACTCTGCGTTTCGTGAAATTTGTATACGAGGATGGAGAGATAAGGCTCAAATCTTTCGATTGAGAGGAGTTCTTCGTTTTTAAGGAGGCGTCGTCATGGTTCGTCCCATAGAAGCGGGTATGTCGCTCTACAATGTGGATCACAAGGCTCATCAGACGCAGAACGATCAAGGCGCGCATTTGGCTCAAGCCGCGCAGCAGGGCGAGATAGTCAAAAGCACGATTCATCAGTTGCAAACCGTGCAGAAATCGCCCGAATCCGAGGCCGAGGTGAAAATCCGCGACAAAAACTCCGGGCGCGGTGGGGGCGGGCAAAAACATAAACGGGAAAAGGGTGATGCCAGGGATGATAAACCCGAGACAGAGGAAGGGGGCGGCGCATCCGGGCGGCTCGATTTTCTCGCGTGATATCAACCCAGGCATAGAAAGGTCGAGAATAAGATGGAGCACGGCAGGCAGCTTATAGGTTATCTCACGGTCGACACGCGCGAAAACTATTTCAGAGGCGCGGCCCTTGTTACTGATTCGAGAGGCATTCCGGCGGACTTTCGATACACTGAGCCGGTGCGTCCCACGAGATTGGAGAGGATACTCTACGGCAGCGCGCTGGATATTTATCTCAAGGAAGACATAATTCTCGACAATCTCATCTCCGCCGTCGAGACGAAACCGTCGCTGTGGCTTCTGGAAAACGAGGATCTGATAGGTCCCGTGCAGAAATTGTCCAAACTTCCGGCTATCGCCGTCGAAGCGTCGGCCCGCTCTCCCCTGGAACAGAGCGGCCAGTGCGAACCGACGGGGGAAGAAGGAGTGTTCATGCTGCAAGCCGACAATATAAGCGCCCCTCTTCGTCTCACGCTCTCGCCCGAAAACGCGCCGAAAATATCCCAATTCGCGCGGATACTCACCGCTTCCGCCGAGGAGATGGAACTTATGGAACCCTTCTCGCGCGTCGCGCGCGCTTTGGAGGCGGTTCTCGAATCGGAATCGAAACAGTGAATGCCGAGTCTGCTGGATGAAATAGGGAGAAAACTGAAGCGCGTATTTCTGGGACGCATCGTGGTGCGCGGATGGGGCGAACTTCGCAGGAAAACCCCCTGCCGAACATGGACGCATTTCAGGGAAGTGAGCGTGAAACCCCTCAGAATAGAGCCGCGCGTCAAGTCCGCTCTCTTTGTCGAATGGAAAAATTCGCGCGCGAAGAGCGCCGGCTCCGTTTTGGGAGGATACGCGCCGAAAGATTTCAAAGTATCCGGTTTTACGCTTGGCGCGTCGCGCGAACTCGGGGTGAAACAGTATAAATTCAACATAAAGAGCAGGGCGCGCGCGCGTCACGCGATGGCGCGAATGAACGGAGTGCCGTCCACGCGGCGCAACCGCATCCTCTTCCTGAAAAAACCGCCAAAGATGGAACGCTCCACGCTTCTTGCCGTTTTTACGCCGATATTTCAGGAAAAAGTGGCTAAAAGCGCTCTCGATAAAGCTAGCGGAAATTTATTATTCTGGTATGATAATAAACGTGTTAAAATGGGAGATAAGTATCATTTGCTGCTGCTCCGGGTTTTTGGAGGCGAAAAACCTTTAAAGTGGGTGTGGCTGCCGGCGGATAAGAAAATCGGATGATCCTGTCAAACGGAGTTCGAGTCAAATAAAAAAACTGGAGGTACGATTCATCTATGGAGGAAGAAAAAACAGCGGACGCCGCGGTCGTCAATATTGGGGACGTACTGAGCGGGACCGTGGAGCATATAGCTCCATACGGGGCTTTTGTTCGTCTTGCGAACGGACAGAAAGCGATGATTCACATATCAGAACTCTCATATAACTTCATCAAGAATGTCGAAGACGTGCTGACGCTTTCACAAAATGTTACGGCGAAAGTCATAAAAATAGACGACAAAGGAAGAATAGACCTTTCAATCAAAGCCCTTCAGATAAAAGAATCGAAGCCGGTTCGCCGCGAGGAGGACTTCGAAAAAAAACTCACTTCCTTCATGAAACAGAGCGATGAAAAGATAGCCGACCTCAACAGCAAACTGAAAGACGCGCGAGGAAACAAGAGACGTCCCGGTAAAAAATAGCGGCCGCACATCGATGAACTTCAACGCTTCCCGTTTTACGGAACGCGATCGCGGCATTCTCGCTTTCGCGGGAAAGACGCGCGTCATATCGGGCGGCGCCGTAAGGGGGGTAGCGCGCAGGTGTTCACGTGGAGCCCCGCAGGTTTTGCTCTGCGAGCCCGAAAAGCGAAGCAAGCCGTTCCCGACCGTATTCTGGCTCATGTGTCCCTATTTGGTG
Organism: Synergistaceae bacterium; assembly: GCA_031283975.1. Lineage (GTDB taxonomy): Bacteria > Synergistota > Synergistia > Synergistales > Synergistaceae > JAIRKI01. Next base: position 653 of record JAITAT010000052.1, on the reverse strand, counting down.
CGGCTATCGGGCTGCTTGGAGGCAAGAGACGGCGTGTCGTCGATGGAGGAATATCTTCTCGGCAAGGATGAGGAGTGGAGGCTTTATCATCTCTTTCACGCGCGGCTCAGGCTCGCGCTGATGCGCGGCGCGAGAAAATCATATCTGCGTTTTTACAGGAGGCGGGAGTTTTGTTCGCTCCGCAAGGGCGGAGTCGGAGGAATAGCCGTAGGGCATGGCGTATCGGTAAAGTGCCTGCATCTCCAGATAGCCTCGTATCTCGGAACCGGCAGTCACCCCGCGGCGGAATGGCTGCTCGAAAATATACGGCAGTGGGAGTGCGGAATGGGTTCATGCGTTCCAAAACGATAAACAGGGGAGGATGAACGGTATGAAGTTTTTGGCGATCGCGTTTTTGTCGGTATCCTCGATACTGGGATTTTCCACGGCGCTCTGGGCGGCGAGCGAGGTTTTCTCAGTCCAAATCGGGGATTTCAAGGTGAGTATGCTCTCGGAGGTCCAGAGGGAGAACGGGCTCGACATACTTATCGGAGCCGCGGAGGACGACATAGCGAAATTCATTCCAACAGGGAAGTACCCGTCGGCTGTGGCGGCCTATCTGATAGAGTCCCCCGAAGGCGCTGTACTCGTGGACACTGGCTTCGGACGCGAGA
>JAITAT010000049.1 GCA_031283975.1 Synergistaceae bacterium | reverse complement strand
ACATTCTTTTTGATGCACGCCGTTCCCGGCAACCCATTCACCCAGGGGGAGCAAAAAAACGTTCCCGCGCGGGTACTCGAAAGTTTGCGCGCGAAATACGGGCTCGATCAGCCCGTATGGAAACAGTACGTCAGTTATATAAAAGGGCTGCTCCGCGGCAATCTGGGATATTCGTTCAAAAAGCTGAATTACACGGTAAACGAACTTATAGGAAGCGGTTTCCCGGTGTCGGCGCTCGTCGGTTTTCTCGCGATAGCGGCGGCCCTCGCGGCAGGCATACCGCTCGGAATAACGGCCGCTCTGAAAAGGGGCGGGCGGATGGATTGGTTTTCCATGATACTCGCCACTGTGGGAGTTTCCATGCCTCCGTTCGTCGTCGCGGTCATGATGATGTATGTCTTCGCGATGAAGCTGAAACTGCTGCCGGTGTACGGCTACGGCACCGCGAGCCACCTGGCGATTCCGGTCACATGTCTCGCGCTCCTTCCCATCGCCTACACGACGAGGCTGATGCGTTCGTCCATGCTGGAAGTCTCGCGGCAGGACTTCATTCGCGCGGCCCGGGCCCGAGGTGTGAGCGAGTTCATGGTCATAGCGAAACATGGGGTGAGAAACTCCATTTTGCCGGTGATTACATATATCGGGCCTCTCATTGCCGTCATCATGACGGGAAATTTTGTAGTGGAGCGTCTTTTTATGATACCGGGAATAGGGCGCTATTTCGTCTCCGCCGTCTCGGAGCGCGATTATTCGGTGATACTTGGCATAACCGTTTTTTACGGCGCTTTCATGCTCGTCTGCACGCTGGCGATGGATATCATCTACGCTCTCGTGGACCCGCGCGTCAGATTTTATAAGGAGCGCTGAGATGAGGAAGAAATTCGACATGTTTCCCGCGCCTCCGATAGATGCCTTTGGCGGCGGTATACCCGACGATTTATTCGAGCCCCTGCCGGAAGAGCGCCGCGAATCCGGCGCCATAAACCGGGAGAGCGTTTCCTATTGGGGGCAGGCAAGGGCGAAAATGGTCTCCGATCCTCTGGCAATGTCGGGGCTTGCCGTCATAACGCTGATGATACTGCTCGCCATGTTCGGCCCCGTCATAAGGCCCTTTTCTTACGACGAACAGAACTATTTGGTCATAAACCAGACGCCGGACGCGGAACACTGGTTCGGAACCGACAAGTTCGGCCGCGACCTGTTCGTGCGCGTCGCCTATGGGGCGCGAATAAGCCTGACGGTCGGCATCGTGGCCGCTTTTGTCAATGTTACCATCGGCGTGATTTACGGGGGTATCTCGGGCTATTTCGGAGGGACCGCGGACATGATAATGATGAGGATAGTCGATATCATGGATACGATACCGACGCTTCTTTACATAATCATCGTGATGATCTTTCTCGGCTCGAACGTACGAATCGTTATCGCCGCCCTCTGCATCTCCTATTGGCTCAACACGTCGCGCATGGTCCGGGCGCAGATACTGTCAATCAAAGGGCAGGATTTCGTCATGGCGGCCCGGGTCGCCGGCGAGAGCGGGTGGCGCATATTGACCCGGCATCTGATACCCAACAGTATAGGCCCTATAATCGTCATGGTGACTTTTTTGATACCGCAGGCTATCTTCTACGAGGCGTTTTTGAGCTTCATAGGGATAGGTATAGCCGTTCCCGTGGCTTCGTGGGGGACTCTCGCCAACGATTCGCTCTCCAACATGAACACGTATCCGCACCTCACGGTATTTCCGCTCGCCGCCATAAGCATCACGATTTTCGCGTTCAATTTCGTGGGTGACGGCCTGCGCGACGCGCTTGACCCCAGATTGAAGCGCTGAGGCCCGTCGTAGCGGCATGAACGGCGCCTCGCTTCTCGACATAAAAAATCTCAGAACGAGCTTCCGCATGTCCGACGGAGTGGTTCAGGCGGTGAGGGGAGTCAGTCTCTCGGTGCGGAGGGGAGAATTTTTGGGCATCGTTGGTGAGAGCGGCTGCGGAAAGAGCGTCACGATGCTGTCGGTAATGGGATTGCTGCCCGAAAACGCGGCTATGAAAGCCGATGTTCTGGCGTTTGACGGCAAAGACCTGCTCCGCGCGTCGCCGCGCGAAAAGCGTTCCATCCGCGGCGACGAGATAGGGATGATATTCCAGGACCCGATGACCAGTCTGGACCCTCTTTATACGATAGGCAATCAGTTGATGGAGCCGCTGCGAATACACGCGAAGATGAGCGCGCGCGAGGCCGCGCGCAGGGCCGCCGAAATGCTTGAGATGGTGGGTATATCAAGTCCGGCGTCCAGACTGAAACAGTACCCGCATGAATTTTCCGGCGGAATGCGTCAGAGGGTGATGATAGCCATAGCCATGAGCTGCAACCCGAAATTGCTCATCGCGGATGAACCGACGACCGCCCTCGACGTGACCATTCAGGCGCAGATACTCGAACTTATGAAAGAAATGAAGGAAAAATCCGGCACGGCGGTGGCGCTGATAACCCATGACCTCGGAGTGATAGCCTCGGTTTGCTCCCGCGTCGCGGTGATGTACGGAGGACTCATTGTGGAGGAGGGAGAGTGCGGCGCTATCTTTTACGATCCGCTGCATCCGTACACAAAGGGGCTGCTCGCTTCGATATCAGGCATGGGAGACGGAAAGAGGAAAAAACTCGCCCCGATACCTGGAAGCCCTCCCGACCTGATGAATCCCCCGGACGGGTGTCCATTTACCGCGAGATGCGCGTACGCGATGAAAATCTGCGCGGCGGCCTCACCCCGCTTCACGAACATTGGCGGCCATTCGGCGGCTTGCTGGCTGCTGCGCGAAAGACGCGCGGCATGAGCGAGGAACTGCTCGGCGTCCGCGATTTAAAGACGCACTTCGCGGTCAGAGATTCCTCACCGTGGTTTGGCGCTTGCCGCATACTCAAGGCCGTCGACGGGGTTTCATTCGGGATAGGGCGCGGCAAAACGTTCGGGCTGGTGGGCGAGAGCGGATGCGGAAAGACCACCGTCGGCAGGACGATACTGCGTCTCTATCGCCCGGCCGGCGGCGAGATCGTCTTCGGCGGAACCGACCTCGCCGCCCTCTCCGAGAGGGAATTTTTCCCGTATCGCCGCAGAATGCAAATGATATTTCAGGACCCGTTCACGTCGCTCGATCCGAGACAGACGGTGGGAGAGATAATCGGCGCGCCTCTGTCGATTCATGGGCTCGCGCCGACCCGCGCCGCGCGCGCCGAACGGGTCAGGGAACTCGTCGGTATGGTCGGTCTTCGGAGCGATCACATCGGCAGGTATCCGCACGAGTTTTCCGGGGGGCAGAGACAGAGGATAGGCATAGCCCGCGCGCTTGCCTCCATGCCGGAATTCATAGTCTGCGACGAGCCGGTCAGCTCGCTCGACGTGTCCATTCAGGCTCAGATAATCAATTTGCTGGAAGAATTTCAGGAGAGATTCGGTTTAACGTATCTTTTCATCTCCCATGACCTTTCGGTCGTGCGTCATATTTCGCACAGAGTGGGAGTGATGTACCTCGGCGTAATGGTAGAGACGGCCGACGTGGACGAGCTTTATGGAAACATGCTGCATCCGTACACCAAATCGCTGATGTCCGCCGTTCCGACGGCGGACCCGGAAATCGCCAAGACCCGCCGCAGGATAATACTCGAAGGCGATGTGCCGTCGCCCCTGGACCCGCCGTCCGGCTGCCCGTTCCGCACCAGATGCCGTGAGGCCGAGGGCGTCTGCGCGGAGCGAAATCCGCGCCTTACGGACGTGGGTTCGGGGCACATGGTAGCGTGTCACAAAGTCGAACTTCAAAGGAAGACCGCGGGCGAAACACGCTCTCCTTCCTTTGAAATATCAAAATGAGGATGGTAGATGATATGGCGGAAAAGCATCCGATAATCGGCATAGGGGCAAACGTCGACTGCGACGCGCCGGGCGTTCAGAACATTTACGAAAGCTATGTGGACGCGATTTATAACGCGGGTTGTCTTCCTCTGATAATTCCTCTCCCGAACATTTTGCTGAAGGACGAATATGGGGCGTTGGCCGGGCGCGCTGTCGGAGCGGTCGACGGGATCATGCTCTCGGGCGGCGACGACGTGAACGCCATGCTGTACGGAGAGGAGAATATGCCTTTCAACGGTAGTTTCTCCGAGGAACGCGACCTGTTCGAGACGGCTCTGGCCAGATGCGCGATAGATCTGAGAAAACCCGTTCTCGGCATCTGCCGCGGAGTGCAAATGCTAAACGTAGCGATGGGGGGCACGCTGTTTCAGGATATCGAGAAGCAGAACGAAGGAAAACGCGTTTTTATGCACCGTCAGAAGGCGCCTTCGTATTCCGCGGTCCACAGCGTGGAATTTTCGCCCGGTTCCCGAATAGCCGGCATTCTGCTCGAACCAGGAGAGATAGCGGGGCGCGGGGACGGCGCGCTTCTGTCGGTGAACGTGAATTCGTTTCATCATCAATCAGTGCGCGGCGTCGCTCCCGGTTTCATCGCGTCGGCCCGTTCCGTCGACGGAATAATAGAGTCAATCGAGCCCGCCCCGGAAAACGACAATGCGCATCCTTTCACCATAGGGGTTCAGTGGCACCCAGAGCGCATGTGGAAACATCATCATCACGCGAAGCGTCTGTTCATGCAGTTCGCGGAAGCGTGCGGCCAGCCGGATCTCTGTCATACACCATCTCGCCGTTGATGAAAGTACGCACGACTTTCGAGCGCGCGTCGAGCGGATCGCCGTCCCACACGGCCATATCGGCGTCCTTCCCGGGTTCCAGGGATCCGACCCTGTCCTGAATGTTCAGGTGTTCGGCCGCGTAAAGAGTGACGGCTTTCAGGGCCTCCTCCGGAGGCAGGCCCGCTTTGACCGCTAACGACGCGCAGACGTTCAGATGCTCTATGGGGATGACCGGATGATCGGTGATTATGCAGAAATGCACCCCGTTCTCCCACAGCTTTAGCGGCGTGTCCCACGTCTTGTTGCGCAGTTCTATTTTGACCTTGGCGGTGAGCGACGGCCCCACAGTCACGCGCGCGCGTTTTTCGGCGAGCCAGCCCGCTATCAGGTGTCCTTCGGTGCAGTGTTCTATCGTGCAGGCGATTCTGAACTCGCTCGCTATCCGTATGGCGGTCTGAATATCGTCGGAACGGTGGCAGTGAACCGAGAGCGGCAGGAGACCATCAAGTACCATAGAGACGGCTTCCATCCCGAGGTCCCGCTCTCCCGGCTCGTCTTTTTTGACGGCGGCCATGTGTTTTCCGATGTAGTTTTGCGCTCTGACGAAAGCGTCGCGCAGCAGATACGCGGAGCCCATGCGGGTGCCCGGCAATTTCCCCTTTGGCGTGTAGACGCGGACGGGATTCTCGCCCAGAGCCGCTTTGAGGCACGACGGAGCGCGCACGACCATACGCTCGGTCACGTCGGGTTTCGTCTTCACTATCACGCCCTGCCCGCCTATTACGTTGCCGCTGCCCGGCAGTGTCTGCGCGCAGGTGACCCCGCCGGAAAGCGCCTCCCGGAAAGCCGTGTCGTCGGGATACAGCGCGTCTATGGCTCTGAGCTGCGGCGCCACCGGATCGGTCATGTCGTTGGTATCGTCCATCTCGGCTGGGAAGCCCTCGCTGCACAAACCCATGTGAACGTGGGCGTCAATGAATCCGGGTGTGACCACCAGGCCCGAGAGGTCCGTCACGTCCGCCCCTTCCGGTATGTCCATTCTCTCCGAGATATCCAGGATTTTCCCACCCTGAAACACGGTGACGGCCGATTTGAAAATCTTGCCGGTTCCAGTCAGCACCGCGGCGCCGGTAAAATATTTTTTCACTCCTGCCATTTCATGCGAACCTTTGTCCAATGTCCACCCCTCCGATTATTTCGCCGAGCGTCATTTCCGTGACGGTCTCGACTTTTCTTTGTATCGCCATTGCCGCCGCTATTCTGCGGCGCGCGCCGGCCGACGCCTCGCCGTCCTGCGCGAAACGCTCCTCCATGCGCGCGAGACGGTTTTCGAGCGTGAATACCGACGTCCCGTCCGTTATTTTATCGGCGAGATACAGTATTTCAGCCTCGCCTATTTTCTCTCTCTCCGGCAGGTTTCCGTGCGTCTCGACGGCGGAAGCGACTTCGCTGTAGCCCTTCTCGCGAAGCCAGCGCGCGCCGCGTACCTCGTGTTCGCGTTCGCCTTTCGCGATATCGTGCAGAAGGCATGCGGAGAGCAGCAGCCCGCGGTCGGTTTCGGCTCCGCGATCCGCCAGCGCGCGGGATATGGCGAGCGCGGCGTCGGCTACCTTGCGCCCGTGGCGCGCCACGTTTTCGGGAGTGCCCGCGATGCGCAGCAGTTCCGCGCATTCGTCCTCGTCGGGGTAAAATTCCGTGTTCGCGTAGGATAGCAGTTTTTGGTAATCCTCCGCCGTGTCCATGTCAAGTTCCGTCGCCCTGTCGGCGACTGAAATTTCGACCGCGTCATGGGGATGCCGCGCCAGGAAAGCGCGCAAACCGCCCTCCCCATGCCACGCCAAAACAGGCTCGGCCAGCGTCATTCCCAAAAGAGGCGGGTGAGCCGCGCGCCCGCGAAAAACGGGATATACCGAACCTGGCATTGCCGGGCCGCTGTAAAACGAATCGATCAGAGTCCTGTATGTGGCCGGTTTTACCAGCGGAATATCCGCGGGGAGCAGGAAAAACGCGTCCGCCCCACGATCGAGGGATGACACGCCCGCCCGGACGCTGCTGAACATACCGGTTTTGTAATCGGCGTTGTAAACCGGCCTGCAATCGAGCCGCAAGGCCTCATCGGCGATTCGTTCCGCGCAGTGCCCAGTCACGACTACGATGTCGCCGACTCCCGATTCCCTCATGCGCGAAACAATCGTCTCCAAAGCCGACAGACGGGGAACCGGCATAAGCGGTTTCAGCCGCCCCATACGTTGCCCCAGACCCCCAGCCAGGATAACGCCCGCCACTTCTTGTTTTTGTCGCGTCACGCTTTAGTCTCCTTCACTTTAACGTATTATAGCAATTTTCTAGTATAAATTATGTGACTATCCAGTTGTGCAGGAGAAAGTTAAAGAAACGGGAAAAAAGGACGAAATATAAAATATGGAGAAGAGATTGGGTGAACTGGAAAGAGAAGAAAGAAACGAATGAGGACAGTGGTTTTTTGAGATTTAACGACGCGTCGTTTGCAAGATATACCGAGGAGCGCAGCGGCAAGTGGGATGATATAGCCGCGGCGAAGGACAAAAGATGGCCTCTATACTACAGAGAGTGGCTGGCAAGGGTATATCGCTTTTGCATTCCCG
>JAITAT010000265.1 GCA_031283975.1 Synergistaceae bacterium | reverse complement strand
AACTTACCGTCATTTCCGGGATGATAATTCCCATCGCGGCCGTAGCCATGAATAAAGTCGGCGCGCGATTGCGCGCTGTTGGAAAAATGGTGCAGGAGGAGCTGGCTCAATTGTCGGCGATCGCCATAGAGTCGATGTCAGCCATCCGCATAGTGAGAGCTTTTGCCACCGAAAAGATGGAGTACGACCGCCTTGACGAGCAGAACAGATTTTTTTTCAAGGCCACCATAAAAGGTTCTCAGGCCAAGGGAATATTGGACGGCATTCTCGAATTGGTTCAATATGCGGCACTGGTGGTTGTTCTCATGATCGGGGGATACGACGTCACGACAGGCAGATTTACCACGGGCGATCTGATGGCGTTTTGTCTCGCTATTGGGACGCTGGCGCGCCCCGTGCAGATGATATCCCGCACCGTAGCCTCGCTTAAAGTCGGCATAGCGTCGGCCGAACGCGTATTTGAGATATTGGATGAGCCGGACGAGATTGCCATGCCTGAATTTCCGGTGATCCTGAAGAAAATGAAGGGTGAGATAGTCTTTGAAAACGTTTCATTCGAGTATGAGCCGAGTATGCCGGTTCTGCGTGATCTCGATCTGCGGGTGAGTCCCGGAGAACGCGTCGCCATAGTCGGTGTCACCGGCGCCGGTAAATCCACCATCGTAGATCTGATACTGCGCTTTTATGATCCTCTGAAAGGACGTATCCTCATAGACGGGGTGGATTTGCGAAACTTGGAGATTTACGACTACAGGCGGAAAATAGGTTTCGTCCCTCAGGATCCTGTGCTGATGAAGGGCACCATCTCGAGCAATATTTCTTACGGCCTGCAAAATTGCACGCCGGAGGCGATAAAGGCCGCCGCCGTAACGGCGGGTATCGATGCGTTTATCTCCTCGCTTCCCCAAAAGTACGATTCGGAAGTCGGGGAACGCGGAGTCACTCTCTCGGGCGGTCAGCGTCAGCGCGTCGCTATCGCGAGGGCGATCGTCAGAAATCCGGTCATACTTCTGATGGATGAAGCGACGTCCTCCCTCGACTCCATGGTGGAACTGCAGATACAGGAGGCTATGAACGACGCCATGAAGGATCGCACGTCAGTCGTCATAGCGCACAGGTTGTCAACAATACGGGAATCCGACAGGATTTTGGTAATATCGGAAGGCAAAATAGTCGAGGAAGGGAATCACGAGGATCTGTTGAATGTGCGGGGGCACTATTATAACCTTCATTCGATTCAGGCGGGGAGCAAGGTTGCCTGATATACTATCCAGCTATCTCGGATACGCCAGGGGAGAATCGAGCCGTTCGATATGGACCGTATTGGACGTCACAGGAGCGCTCATTCACCCCTTCATCAACGCGAGAAACGCTTTTTACGACAGAGGGATATTCCGCAGCGTCGATCCGACGTTACCGGTGATAAGCGTCGGTAATTTATGCAGCGGAGGGACAAACAAGACTCCGATGGTCGATATGCTTGCCCGCAAATTTATCGAATACGGGCTGTCCGTCGGCATTGTGAGCCGAGGGTACAGCGGCAGAGTGAAATCCCCTATGCTGGTGGGGCAGGGGGGCATAAGTTCAGACAGATCCATCACGGGAGACGAGCCGTTGATGCTAGCGGCTCGTCTCCCCGAAGCGAGAGTCGTAGTGTCGAGAGACAGGCTGGAGGGAGTGAGTTATCTTCGCGGTCTGGGGGCCGATGTGGTGGTCGCGGACGACGCTTTTCAACACAGGCACATGGGGCGCGATCTGGACATAGTTTTGATAGACGCCACATGCCCGTTCGGGAACGGCAAGCTTTTTCCGGCCGGGATACTGCGCGAACACGTCAACGCTCTCGCGCGCGCCGACATAGTTATACTGACGAAAACCGAGCAGGCCGGAGACGCGGTGAACGGTATCAGGGAAAGGATATCCGAGTGGATATCAGGCGAAGCGGTATTTACCGCGCGGGTGGAGATCGAATCGTGGATTGAAATACCGGGCAGCGGGTCTTTTGATTGCACTCCAAAATGCGACAAAAAGGCTCCGCGGGGGAAATTTATATCATTTTCGGCCATCGGCAACCCACAGAGTTTTTATAAGTCGCTCGCGTCCATGGGGATCGATGTGCTGAAAAACTGCCCGTACCGGGACCACCACAGGTTTACCTGGAACGATATAGACTCGCTCGAGCGTCTCGCTTCGCGGTTGGGGGCTACGGCCTTTATCTGCACTGAAAAAGATATTCAGAACATGCCGCCGAATCCATTCCTGCTTTATCCGCTCTATGTACCGCGTATAAGAGTATCCATCGATGACGAGGAGAGGTTCTGGAGAGTTGTGACGCGAAAGATCAGACCGGAATTCGTCGTAGCGTCGAACGGTTACGGCGAGGACGCGATAGGCTCGCTGTTTGCGTTGAGGTTGAAGGATAGGTTCCCTGAGGCCGGCGTATCCGCTTTCTCCCTGGTGGGTTCCGGCACCGAGTACAGAGACAGTGGAATAGCGGTCGTGTCGCCCGTTTCCGAGATGCCTAGCGCCGGAATAGTGAAATATTCCCTCAAGGCGCTTATGGGCGATTTTAAGCATGGGCTTCTGAAGGTAATGAGGAAACAGATAGACGCATGGAGGCGGCAACGGAAGAAATTCCGAACGCCGATATGCGTCGGAGACGTATATCTCGTACTTCACACACTGTGGGGCCAAGGTATGTCGCCGCTGTTCGTGGCGACGGCAAAGAGTGTGAAGCTAAGAGGGCACTGGATGGTCGAGCGGGTGTTGATGCGCCGCCGCACGATTCGAGTGTGGACAAGGGACGAGGAGACGGCGCAGAATCTCGGCCGTTCCGGCATAGACGCCGTATTTCGCGGAAACCCCATAATGGATCTCGCGGTGGCTTCGGACACCGGTGAGGATCCGTGGAAAGAGATGGAGCGGCCCCATGTAATGTTACTTCCCGGCAGCAGACCTCGCGCCTATCACGACGCGTCCATACTGCTGGACGCTGTGAAACTCATATCCGAAAAAATACATTGCTGTTTCATTATGGTACTTGCCCCGACGCTGGATATGCGCAGGATAATATCCGAATCCGGCTATCATCTCAGCGGTGCTGGACGCATGGCTGTGGGCTCCGCTGAAGTGAGGCTGTATACGGGCCCCATAGCCTCCGTGGCTTATGGCGCGGAACTGCTGATAGGTTTGGGCGGAACGGCCAATCAGGTCTCGGCGGGCATGGGGGTACCCGTGCTTTCGATAATAGAGCGCGGCAAGCTCGTGCAGAAAAAATTGCTTCAGGATTCGGAAGTCCTGGCGCCTTCCAACGCAGCCGCGCTCGCCAAAGAGGCTCTGGCGATATTGGGAGATCCCGGAAGACGCATGGCCATGTCGCGCGCCGGGATACATCTCATGGGAGGAGCCGGAGCCGTCGACGACGTTGTGAGATACGCCGCCGACGAGTTGGGATGGAACGCCAGGTGCGGCTTGTTCGCAACGCTTAATAAGATATGGGGCGATGAAGATATGCCGCCCGTTGTAAATGACGTCCGCTGTCTCGTGAAGGAGGATGAACTTGAATGGAAGATGCCGGAACGT
>JAITAT010000210.1 GCA_031283975.1 Synergistaceae bacterium | reverse complement strand
GTGCATATTATCTTGAGAGTATTTTTCATATTGGCTTGCATATCCGCCCTGAGCAACACCATTTCAACGGCCTGCACCGAATAATTTTTATAAGAGTAGGTATAGATGTCATTCACGCGGTTGAGAGAATAGGCGTTGAATGCCGTAAGCCCTATCAGCAACAATAATGGTATCGCGACAAGAATACCCAGCTTCATTTCTATGCTTCTGTTTTTTAACCACGACATCTCTACTTACCTCCCTGATTTAATTGACCGTCAAAAAACGCATGAAGGACAATGGTTTCCGCCAGATAACGATGATAATGATATTTCCTTAATACATCTATATAATCCTATAGTATGCCTTATTTCTTGTCAACCTCACGGGCAAGACGAAGCGCGAATTTAATGGACGGCGCGGCAAATAATAATGATGGCAGTTTAAAACCCGCGAAGCAAAGATTGGATGTATATTCACGCAATCATCTGAAAACACCGAGGGCAACCCTGTTCGCGGCATCTGAAAGCGTTGCTAATGACGCGCTCGGGCGCGAATCTCGTTTTTTTTGCATAAAAAATGTTTGCTAAGTTGCTTTTATGAGGTAAAATCAATTTTGTTGTATATAAAAGCGAGCCTTTATTTTTGGAAGGGGTGGCTGTATTGGCTGAAACCGTGGCTGACGAAATCAGGGCAAAAGAGGCGGAAGCGCGCGATATAATAGCGAACGCCAAAGCGGAGGGCGCCAGGTCGATAGCGTCCGCGAGGACATCCGGCGAGCAGGCTGTCAAAGAAGCGAGGCAAAAATCCCACAGATACTTCAGGGAAGAGGTTCGCCGCGCCGAAAACGAGGCGGAAGCGGCCGCCGTCAGGATAGTCGAGGACGGGAGGGCCGAGGCCGACAGTTTTTACAACGGCAAGAAAAAGCGGGCCGCCGACGCGGCGGATTGGCTGGTAAAAAAGGTGATGACCGCCTATGGCGATTGAAACCATGAAAAAAGTGCGCCTGGCGGCGCACAAATCGGCGGCCGACGAAATACTGGGCCGTCTCCAGAAAATGGGTTGCTGCCAGATAATTCCGCGCAATGAAAACGCCGTGGAGCGCGATGTTGCCGACGTGTTAGCGCGAGCGCGCCACGCCGACGAACTCCTCGCCGAGACGCGCTTTGTCATGCGTTTCCTCGAACCCTACGTCACGGAAAAGGGGGGAGGTTTGTCAAAGGCGCTGGGAGATGTTCCTTCTTTTTCCGTTTCGGAACTTTCGGAACTAGCTTCCGAGGAAGAATTCACCGGAGCTTCTAAAAAAATCCGCGTGCTGGAAAAACGCCTGTCGGACGCGAGGTCCGGTCTGTCGAGGATTTCGGGACTGATGACATCGCTGGCTCCTCTTGCCGGGCTGCCCTACTCGCTCGATTTTTTTACCAAAGGCACCGAGTCGGTGCAGGGGACCGTTTTGCAGGTTCCTTTACCCGCTTTCGATGGATTCGCGGCGTCCGTCGAGTCGTCTCTGGGCGGCGACGCGGAAATATTTCCGCTCCCCGCCGAGGAAAAAGACTCCGGCAGGATAGTCGCCGTGATTTACGCCCGGGCGGCGGCGGAGAAACTCCAATCGGCCGTTTCAGAGTATCAGGCTTCGCGCTTCGACGTTCCGGCCAACATGACGGGGATACCCTCGGACGAACTGAGGCGGATGGAGGCCGAGCGGGCCGAACTGAAATCGGAGGAAGCCGCCGTTCTCTCCGAGATAAAGGACGAGGCGAACCCGGCGTACAAACTCTGCGAGTATTGTTCCGATTACTGGGGAGTCCAGCGCGACAAAATAGAAGCACTTATAAAGGGCGAACAGACCGAGCAGATAGTGGTGTCGTCTTTTTGGATCCCCTCGGACAGAATAGATCAGCTCAAAAAAACGCTCGCCCCTTACGATGAACTGATCGACGTCCTGATTGCGGATCCGGGGGAGGGCGATTGTCCGCCCACCCTGCTGATGAACAAAAAGTTCGCCTCGCCGGTGGAATCGCTTATAGATATGTACGGCTCCCCGGCTTACGGCGGTTTCGACCCCACTGCCGTCGTAGCGCCGTTCTTCTACGCATTCTTCGGGATATGCTTCGGAGACGCCGGTTACGGCCTTCTCATAGCGTCGCTTCTCATAGGGCTTCTGATGAAGAAAAAAGTCACGGGGACGCTGCGGAAGTTCATCATGATCCTGATAATAGGAAATATATGCGCGCTCATATTTGGGGCGCTGACATTTTCGTGGTTCGGAGACAGCATATCGGCGTTTCCGTTTCTCAAATTTCTGATGCCGCTGCGCAAGCTGCAAATTTTGGACCCGATGGGCGATCCCATGACCATGCTGGGAGTGTCGCTCGTCTTCGGCTTCGTGCAGATAATTTTCGGGCTCTCGATAGCGTTCAGGGAAAACCTCAGGAAAGGAGACAAAGTCGCGGCTTACGCCGATCAGGGAGGCTGGATAATATTTCTGTGCGGGCTTGTTCTCGTCGGATTGTCCTCTGGCGGTATGGTTCCGCTGCCTTCGAACGTTTGCACGGCTATAGCCGCTGCCGGCGCTCTTATCCTGGTCGCAACGCAGGGACGTTCCAAGGCGAGCGTTTTCGGCAAACTCTTCTCGGGCGTCATGAGCCTTTATAACGTCACGAGTTATCTGGGCGACCTTTTGAGTTACAGCCGCCTTCTGGCTCTGGGCCTTGGTTCCGCGGCGGTGGGCATGGTCATAAACATGCTGG
>JAITAT010000188.1 GCA_031283975.1 Synergistaceae bacterium | reverse complement strand
ACCGTGGGCGAGTACACGCGAAGGATAAAGCGCCAGACTCAGGTGATATTTCCGAAGGACAGCGGTTTCATCATACAGCACCTGAATTTTGGGCCGGGAGCGACGGTGGTCGAATGCGGCACAGGTTCCGGCGGGCTCACGGCGGTTTTCGCCCACTTCGCCGGCGACGCCGGCAAAGTCGTCACGTACGACAGGCGCGAGGAGTTTTCCAATCTCGCGCGCAGCAACGCGGAACGGTGGGGAGTCGCCGACAGGATAGAATTTAAAGTGCGGGACGCCGAAAACGGCTTCGACGAGCGCGAAGCGGACGCGGTATTTCTGGATGTGCGCAACCCGTGGGATTACATCGGGGCCGCTCACGCGACGCTCTCGTGGGGCTGCCGGCTGGGGCTTCTCGTTCCCACTTTCAACCAGATAGAGCGCTCGCTTGTGGCGCTTAACGAGTGGAAATTCGCGGATATTCAGGTTTTGGAGCTTTTGATAAGGTATTTCAAGACCGATCCCAACCGGCTGCGCCCGGACGACATCATGACCGCGCACACCGGTTTCCTGATCTTCGCCGCGAAGGCCCGCCCCCTGCCGGAGGCCGCGCGCGAGGAGAGCCCGGACGACGTCGGCGCGCCGGCGCAAGTTATATGAGAAAACGCGTCCTCCTTCACATCTGCTGCGCTCCGGACGCCACTGTCCCGTGGCCGGCTCTGGCCGAAGAAGGGTTTGACGTGGGCGGTTTTTTCTACGGCGGCAATATACACCCCGAGGATGAGTGGGAAAAAAGAAGGGACGCGGTAGGGCGCTTCGCGGGCCTTATGAGAGGCGATGCGGCGATCGTTCCTTACGACCCGGAGCCGTGGCTCGGCATGACGAGAAACGCGGCGTCCGAACCCGAGGGCGGGGAAAGGTGCTCGATCTGCATAGGCGTTCAATTGAATGCGGCCGCGGAACACGCCCTCGCGAACGGATACGATTGCCTGTGTACGACGCTTTCGATAAGCCCCCACAAAAATCCCGGCGGTATAAACGCCATAGGCGCCGACAAGGCCCGCGCCGCCGGAGTGGAATGGTTATGCCGCGTAGGGAGAAAAAACGACGGTTTCAAGCTGTCGGTTTCGAGGAGCATGAAAATGGGTTTGTACAGGCAAAATTATTGCGGGTGCGTATACAGCATGAGGCGGTCCGAGGAACGGCGGGGCTTATGAGCGGCGAGACCGAAAATCCGTCCGGCAAGCTGTCCGCGGAAGCGCTCGCGCGTTCGGTACTCGGAGCTTTGGGGGCGTCGAGACCGGAAGTGCTGATAGGGCCAGCCGTCGGCGAGGACGCGGCCGTCATCCGGTGGACCGGCGGAAAGTTTCTCGTCTTCGCGAGCGACCCTGTAGTGGGCGCGGCGAACGGCGCGGGCAAACTGCTGGTGCGCGTCAACGTCAACGACATAGCCTCAAAGGGAGGGGAGCCGGCGTATATCGCCGTGACGATAATCTACCCGCCGTCCATGGGAGAGGCGTTTGTTTCGTCGACAATGAGAGAGATACACGAGGAATGCCTCAAAAACGGCATCGCGATAGTGGGCGGCCACACAGAATTCAACGACCTGTACGACCGCCCCGTTCTGTCAGCCGCGCTCATCGGAACGGCCGATCGGGTGTTCAGCGCCCACGACATACGTCCGGGCGACGGCGTTTACGTCACCGGGCACATCGGCACAGAGGGCATGGCGATATTGGCCCTGGACAGACCCGACTTGCTGCGCGGAATATTGACCGAAGAAGAAATAGCGTCAGTCGCGGGATGGATGGACGAGACGTCGGTACTCGAAGAATCGCGGCTGCTGCGGCAATACGCCTCTTTCATGCACGATCCGACGGAGGGAGGTTTTTGGGGAGGGCTGGCCGAGATTTGCAGGCTGTCCGGGCTGTCCGCCGACATCGACGCTGACGCGGCGCCGGTTCATGAATATACTTCAAGAGCCGCGCGCGCCCTCGGTTTCGAGCCCGGAAGCCTGGTCGCATCGGGCAGTATGATCGCGGTCATCGGCGAGGAGAGGATGAAATCGGCGAAAGAAACTTTCGATAATTCGCGCGTCGTTCTTACTCGGGTGGGACGGATCTCCGAACGCCCTTACGAGCCGGGCGGGCCGCCGAGCGAGGAACTGTGGGCGCTTTTGAAACGGCCTCGTTCGTAGCCGCCTTGGAGCGTGAATTTGAAACCCGGATAAAAAATATACGCTCCGTCATGTCGGGCGCCGATGAATTTTCGGCGTCGGCGCTCATTCTGGCATGCCGGGACGAAAAGGGATGGGAGGACGTTTATTACCTGTCGGGCTTTCCGGGGTCGTCCGGAGTCCTCGTGATAACTCCCGACGAAGCGAATCTCTTTGTTGACTCGCGATATATCGCGCTGGCGGGGGAAACATGCGCCTGCGGCCTGGTTCACTGCACCGCGGAGCGGCGGCGCACCCCCCTGCGCGCCGCCGCGGAATACGTCGCCGCGATGAATTTGGAAAATGTCGCTTTCGGAGGCGCGCAGTTGACTTATTCGATATACCGGGAACTGTGTTCGGTGTTGAAAAACGCGAAACTGATCGATTTTTCAAATGTCCTGATGAATATGCGGAGACACAAAAGCGACGCGGAGGTAAGCTGTATAATGGACGCGGCCGGTATCGCGGAGCGGGCTTTCCAGTACGCCGTGGAAGACGTGTCCGCCGGGGCGTCCGAGCGTGAATTCGCCGCGATGCTCGAATACGCCGCGCGAGCCGGAGGCGGGGATTTTTCATACGCGGCGCCAGTCATTGTGACGAGCGGGGTGAGAACGTCCATGCCGCACGCCGTACCCACCGAAAAAAAATTCGAGTGGGGGGATCTTGTCATAGCCGATTTTTGCGTCAGAAAGCGCGGGTATGTCTGCGACATGACAAGGATGTTTTCGATTGGGGAACCCACGAAGGAAACGCTGAGGTTGTATTCGCTGCTGCTCTGGTCCGTCGAGGAGGCGGCGGATATAATCGCTCCGGGGCGGGCCGCCGCTGAGATAGATTTGGCCGCGCGCGGGGTCATAAGGAGCGCCGGTCTGGGGGATTGTTTCACGCACGGAGTCGGGCACGGCATCGGCATTGCGGTTCATGAAATGCCGTCCATAAATCAATTTTCCGGCGCCCGCCTTGCCGAGGGCGACACGATAACGCTGGAACCGGGCTTTTATAAGCCGGGCTGGGGCGGCATGAGGGTCGAAGACGACTATCTTGTGACGAAAACGGGGACGCGCCGGCTGACCGGCCTGAGCAACGAACTCTATGTCGTGGTATGATTTTGGGAATGCCGATTTAATGTTAGGTGCCTAAGGTAAGGGTAAAGACTGAAACCTTGATTATATCCGGTGGGGAGAATCGCGTTTTGAAGATAATATGCAAATTTTTGCTCCTTGCGGCCGCGGTGGCTTTCGGAGCGGCCGGAATATATATCGAAATGGAGCGCGCCCTGATACCGGAACGCTACGGGCAAACGACTGAGGTCATCGTTTCGGAAGGGCGGAGCGCAGGGGAAGCCGCCGCGGAATTCGAGCGAATGGGGGCGGTCACGAATGGGCGCGAACTCGCGAGATGGATGGTCAGGAACGGCATCGATAAAAAACTCCTGCCGGGCATGTACCGGGTGACGGCCGGCCGGCCGAAGGACGTCGCCGCCCAGCTCTCCTCGATGAAGCCGGAAGTCCCGAGCGTCACCATATTGCCCGGCGCTCTCTTCGAGGATATATCCTTTCTGCTTGGGGCGAACGGAACTGAATTGCTCACGGCGGCGCTGGGGCGCGACGAAAATTTCCCAGCGCAGATGAAAGACCTGCTGCCGGGAAAAGGCAGGGACAGAATCGTTCTCCTCGCTCCTGAGACCTATGCGGTCACTTCAGGCGACAATCGCGCCGACAGGCTCATCTCCGCGGCGTCGGGCATGTGGTGGAAACAGCATGGCGCGTTCATCCCCGAAGGGACGACGAGCGCGGACGTCGGGTCGCTGGGCGTGCTGGCCTCCGTGGTGCAAAAGGAGGCCCTCATAGACTCGGACCGCCCCATAATCGCCGGGGTGTTCAAAAACAGGCTCGAGATCGGCATGCCGCTCCAGTCGTGCGCCACTGTGGTCCACGCGTGGCGTCTGCGCGGCGTCAAAATCTCTTCCGTGAGTTATAATGACGTCAAGATCGACTCTCCTTTTAACACGTACATTCACAAGGGGCTGCCTCCAGAGAATATAGGAACGCCCTCCGCGAGTTCCTGGAACGCGGCGCTCGATCCGGCCGACACGGATATGCTGTTTTTCTTCGCGAGAGAGGACGGAAGCCACGTTTTCACCCGCACATACAAAGAACATCTGGAGGCGCAGAAAAAATAAACGCGGAGGTAAGATTGAGCTGTCATGGCCGATTTACTGAGGTACTCGCTCAAGGTCCCAAAGGAGGAAATATGCTACATGAGCTGGACTATAGACGGTTACGAGGGCGTGGCTTTCCTGCGCAACGACGCCGAAGACGGAATGGTCTCCGTCCTGTGTCCGGAAGATAACGCCGCCGAAACGGAGAAAATAATTTCGGCTTTCGAGTCGGAAGGTATAGCGATAGAGCGTCTGGGAGTTTTTTCAACGGAGGATAAATAGAATGG
>JAITAT010000144.1 GCA_031283975.1 Synergistaceae bacterium | reverse complement strand
ACGTTAACGACGCGAGGTCCCTGGGGATAGAGACACAGTACGAAATACTGCGCTGGCTGGAGTCGGAGGGCTTTCCCACTCAGGGGCACGACAGATTGTGCGAAACCGGCGGAGAAATTTACGGCTACCTCGACGAGTGGGACAGCGCGAGGTTTTCCAATTCCATCAACACGGACGGCGTCGTCGTGAAGCTGAATTCGCTCTCGCTGAGAGAGCGTCTCGGCAGCACGTCGAAAGCGCCGCGTTGGGCGATAGCCTTCAAATACCCGCCCGAGGAAAAGATGACGAAAGTCCTGGATATAGAAATATCGGTCGGCAGGACGGGCGCGCTCACGCCGACGGCCAGGGTCGAGCCGGTGATATTGTCGGGAACCACCGTGCGGAAGGCGAGCCTGCACAATCAGGACGAGATAGACAAAAAAGACATCCGCGTCGGCGATATGGTGTGGATTCACAAGGCCGGCGAGATAATACCCGAGATACTGCGCGTGGATACCGCTTTCCGCACGGGGGATGAAACTCCGTACAGGATACCGGATATATGCCCCGCGTGCGGCGCCGCGGCGGTGCGCCTGCCTTCGGAATCGGCCGTGCGATGTGTGAACAGGTCGTGTCCCGCTCAACTGCAGGAAGGGTTGATGCACTTTGTCTCCCGCGACTGCATGGATATAAACGGCATAGGAGAAAAACTGATACGCCGGCTGACGGAAACCGGAACGGTGAAAAACGCCGCCGATTTGTACGGGCTTCTGCCGGAAACGTTGGCGGGGCTCGACAGAATGGCCGAAAAATCTTCCCAAAAACTCGCCGAGGCTGTAGAGACTTCCAAAAAACGGCCCTTTTACGCGGTGTTAAACGCGCTTGGCATCCGCAACGTGGGGAAAAAAACCGCCCGCGACATAACGTCGCTGTTTCGGAACATCGACGCGCTCATCGGCGCGAGCGAGGACGAACTGGCGAATTTGGACGGCGTCGGGCCGGTAATCGCGGAGTCGGTAAAAAAATATCTGTCCGACGAACATAACTTGTCCGTGATAGAGCGTCTGAGGGCCGTCGGGGTCAGCATGGAAGCCGGAGAGGAAGAATCCGCCCCCGGCGGCGTGTCGATATATTTCGCCGGGAAAAAAATGGTATTCACCGGCGAACTGGAGTCGATGACCCGCAGTGAAGCCGAGAGCCTGGCGGAAAGCCTCGGCGCGAAAGTATCGGGCAGCGTAGGCAAAAAAACGGACGTCGTAGTGACAGGCGGCAATCCGGGAAGCAAATACCGCAAAGCAGCGGAGTTGGGCATAGAGATATGGGACGAAGCCGGTTTTTTAAGCAGAGCCAAAAGATAACGCCGCGTAAGCAAGACCGCGGGGCTCCACCCCACACCCCGCAAGGGGGCGCAGCCCCCTTGACCCCGTTAAGTTATTAATTTACGAGGGTACAGGGAGCAAGCTCCCTGGCGGGCGCGGGCGGACTCCGCGGTCTTTTGATTTTATTTTCGAGGGGGAATGTATTTTGAAGATGACTGTCGACAGGGAAGTGACGCTCCGCATGGCGCGGGCGGCGCAGCTCCGCGTCGCGCCGGAGGATGTGGATCGAATGATGGATTCCATCAACGACATACTGGATTTCTGCTCGCTGGTGGGCGAGCTGGACTGCTCCGGGACTCCCGATTTCGCGTGGAAGATGAAACGTCTGCCCGCTCGCCGCCCCGATGCCGTTCGGAGTTGGGAAAACCGCGACGAGTTCAATGCCGCGGCCCCCACGATATATGGGGATTTTTTCAGAGTACCCAAAATAAACGCGGAGGAATGAGTCATGGAAATTTACGAACTTACGGCCGCCGAGACGGCCAGGGCGATAAAAAAGCGCGAGTTCAGCGCGTCCGACGCGGTAAAAGCCGGATTCGCGCGCATGGCGAAGTACGAGGGCGTTGTGAACGCCTGCATAACCATTATTGAGGAAGACGCTCTCAAAAGGGCCTCCGAGATCGACGGACGAATATCGCGCGGAGAAGATGCCGGCCCGCTCGCCGGGGTGCCGTATATCGCAAAGGATAATTTCTGCACTCGCGGCGTCCGGACGACGTGCAGCAGCCGCATTCTGGAGAACTGGGTTCCGAATTACAACGCCTCAGCCATAAATTACATGAACAAAGCCGGGGCGGTGCTGATGGCCAAAGCAAACCTGGACGAGTTCGCGATGGGCAGTTCCACCGAGAATTCCATAATAGGCCCCACGAAAAATCCGCGCGACTTGAATCGCGTGCCGGGCGGCAGCAGCGGCGGCAGCGCGGCTGCCGTGGCGGCGGGTTATGCCCCGATCGCGCTCGGTTCCGATACCGGCGGTTCGGTGCGCCTGCCGGCGGCTTTCTGCGGCATACAGGGCCTGAAACCGTCCTACGGGGAAGTGAGCAGGTATGGGATAGTCGCTTACTGCTCGGCTTTGGATCAGGTGAGCCCTCTCGCGAGGAGCGTCGAGGATCTCGCGTTGGCGATGGAAGCCATCGCGCGTCCCGATCCGAACGATACCACATGCGACGCGTATGACAGGCCGAAGTTCGGCGACGCGCTCGCCATGCGGGATTTGAAGGGCAAAAATATAGGCGTGTTCGCCGGGTTCGAGGCTGAACAGATGGACGCCGATCTGTACAAAGCGCTGACCCGCGCCGGAGATATGTGCCGCGAAGCCGGAGCGTCAGTCAGGCCGATAGACCTCCCCATATCGGTCAAATACGGCGTGGCGACATATTATGTGACGGCGCTCGCCGACGCCAGCTCCAAGCTGGGGTGCTACGACGGAATCCGCTATGGCACGCGCGTCGACGGCCCGACTCTGACCGACATGTACGTAAATACCCGCACCGCCTCGTTCGGCGAGGAGGTGCGCAGGAGAATAATTCTCGGCACATGCCTTTTGACGGAGGGATTTTATCAGAATTACTACGGCCCGGCGCTCAAGGTGCGCACGAAAATGGCGGAGGAGTTCGAGTCACTGTTCGAGGAGTATGACGCGTATCTGCTTCCGAACGCGCCTTCCATGCCTTATCTGCTGGGTACGAAGGAGACCGACCCGAACAGGATGTATCTCGGGGATGTTTTCACCGTGCCGATAAGCCTCGGAGGTCTGCCGGGCATAAGTCTCAACATGGGATTCACCGACGGCGGCCTGCCCCTGTCGGTTCAGATCGCCGGGCCGCGTTACGGCGACTCGAAAGTTTTGGGCATAGCGTCCGTCTTGGAGCGCATGATCGGCCGTCCGGCCGTCTGCTCGCCCAAAAAACTCGAGGAGGCGGCGTAGACGATGGACGCTAAAATTTCAAAACGTACCGTGGTCATCGGGCTGGAGGTTCACATACAGCTCAACACCAAAACCAAGCTTTTCTGTTCCTGTTCGACGGATTACATCGGACATACGCCGAACTCGAACGTCTGCCCGATCTGCCTTGCCGTCCCCGGCGCCCTGCCGCTGCTGAACGACAGCGCGGTCGCGCTCGGTTCGCGCATGGGTCTGGGCCTGTACGGCGAAATACAACGCTACTCCAATTTCCACAGGAAAAATTATTTCTACCCCGATCTAGCTAAAGCTTATCAGATAACGCTGTACGGGCTCACGATATCGACCGGCGGGTATCTCGACATCGAAGCCGACGGCGGGCGGAAACGCGTCCGCATACATCACCTGCACCTCGAGGAGGACGCCGGCAAACTCGTTCACCCGACGGAGGACGGACGGCTCACAGGAGCGGCGTATTCGCTGGTCGATTACAACCGCGGCGGCGTGCCGCTCGCCGAGATAGTATCGGAGCCTGATATGTCGTCGCCGGCGGAGGCGCGGAGTTACGTGGTCGCGCTGCGTCAGCTCGCGCGTTACCTAGACGTGTCGGACGGCGAGATGGAATCCGGCTCGCTGCGCGTGGACGCCAACATTTCGCTCTCAAACCCGGACGGGTCGCTCGGTACCAGGGTCGAGATAAAGAACATGAATTCACTGAAATCGCTGGAGCGAGCGCTGGAATACGAGATATCGCGCCAGAACAAGGTTCTGGACTCCGGAGGCAGGATAGTGCAGGAGACGAGACTGTGGGACGACGCCGAGGATGTCACCCGTTCCATGAGAAATAAGGAAACAGCCTCGGACTACAGATATTATCCCGAAATGGACCTCGCCCCGATAGTCATAACCGACGAACAGATAGAGGATTTTAAACGCTCCATGCCCGAACTTCCGTGGGAAAAACGCGCGCGTTTCGCGGGCAGCTTCGGTCTGTCGAAGGAAGAAACAGCGATACTCACCGAACAAAAAGAACTCGCGAGGTACTATGAGGACATGACGGAAGCCGGCGCGCCTCCGGCGCGCGCCGCGAACTGGGTGCGCATGGAGGTTTTACGGACGCTCAACGAACTCGGTCAGGACATAAGAGATTTCAAGGTGAAGCCCGGCGCTCTGGCCGAACTGGTGAGGAAGATAGAGACGAAAGAGTTGTCG
>JAITAT010000077.1 GCA_031283975.1 Synergistaceae bacterium | reverse complement strand
GAAAACCGGATACAGTTCTACAATTTTGAGGATTTAGATACATTATCCATAGGAGATTACAAGGAAATCCATCGCCATATTACCGATCTTCTGGCGCCGGACAAAATGAACTATGTATTTCTCGACGAAGCGCAGAATGTCGCGGGCTTCGAGCGCATGGTCGACAGCCTATTTATCAAGAAAAATGTGGATTTATATGTGACTGGTTCCAATGCGCGGCTTTTGTCCGGAGAATTGGCGACGCTGCTCACCGGCAGATATATCGAAATTTCAATGCTTCCGTTCTCATTCGCGGAATACCTCGAAGCCGTATCAGGTACGCCAAATATTTCAAGAAACGAGAATTTGGCGCAGTTCACTTATCATGGCGGTATCCCACAGGCAGTCGCACTCCTTGGAAAACCTTCCCAACAGGCGGAGAAATTCTCGGCGGGCGTGTTGCGTACGATTATAGAGAAAGATATTTTCAAACGTCATACCAAAACAAATCGTCAAGCCTTTGAAAAAATTTTGGACTTTATTCTTGATTCAACAGGTTCCCTCGTCTCGCCCCGTTCCATATCGGACACTCTGCGCTCGAATGGCATTTCCATCGACAAAGAGGCGGTCGGACGATACCTGAACTATATGGCAGACGCGTTCTTATTATACAAAGTGCCGCGATACAACCTGAAAGGCAAGTCAATCCTGCAAACGCTGGACAAGTATTACTTGGCGGATCCATCATTCAGGAAAGTCCGTTTAGGAAGAAAATTTACGGACGATCGCGGACATCTGCTGGAAAACGCGGTTTATCTGGAATTGCGCCGCCGCAATCGAGAGGTTTATGTTGGAAAACTGCGCGATAAAGAAGTTGACTTTATTGCGGTAGATTTCGGCGGCTATGTGTCGTATTACCAAGTCGCCTACATGGTGACGGATGAAACGGCATTGGATCGGGAATTGGCGCCGTTGCGGGCAATCCGCGACGCGAATCCCAAATACCTGTTGACTGCCGACATCGACGTCAATCCGGTTTACGATGGTATCCGCAAGCTGAACGTCGCGGAGTGGCTGTTGGATCGGAACAAAATATAGAAAGACAGGGCGCGGAACGCGGCGCCTGGCGTCTCGCGGGATCAGCCTTGCCGCCCTGGTTCGTCCGGTTCTTTGTCCACTATCTCGGATATGATGTACATCGGCCTGTTTTTTACCTCGTCATATATCCGGGACACGTATTCTCCGATAAGCCCGAGCGAGAATAGCTGGACGCCGGAGAATATGGTGAT
This sequence comes from Synergistaceae bacterium, assembly GCA_031283975.1. Classification (GTDB taxonomy): domain Bacteria; phylum Synergistota; class Synergistia; order Synergistales; family Synergistaceae; genus JAIRKI01. Next base: position 3,809 of record JAITAT010000077.1, on the reverse strand, counting down.
GAATATGACGGTCGACGAGAGCCCCGGCGTGATGTCCGGATGGAAGACCATTTTTTCCAGAAAGTAGTATATCGCCGTTACGATGCCCGCGAGAGAGACGAAGAACCCCAACAGCGCCATTATCTGAAGCGGTCTCGCCGAAAAACAGATGAGCCCGTTGAGGCCTATTTTGAGGGAGCCGAGGAGGCGGTTGTAGTTGCCCTTCCCGGCAAAACGCTCGTCCCTGTCGTACTCTATGAAGGTCTGCCGATACCCAACAAACGCCACGAGACCGCGCAGAAAACCGTGTTTCTCGCGCAGCTTGCGCAGTTCCTCTATGACCTTTCTGTCAATGAGACGGAAATCGCCGACATTCACCGGGATTTTGACGTCGGTCAGGCTGTTTATCATCTTGTAACCCAGATAAGACACGATTTTCTTTACGAGCGTCTCGCCTCTCCGCGAGCGCCTTTTGGCGTAGACGACGTTATAGCCCTCGCGCCACTTGTCCACCATCTGAGGTATCAACTCGGGAGGATCCTGGAGATCGACGTCGATGACGACGCAGATTTCCCCCTTGCAGTTCAGTATCCCCGCCATCGTGGCCGCCGGCTGCCCGAACCTCCTGCTGAACTGTATCAATTTGACGGACGGGTTTCTGTCCGCGTTACTTGAAATTACCTCGTATGTTCTGTCGGGAGACGGGTCGAGACAGAAAATTATCTCGTACCTCATGCCTATCCCCCCGAGAACCCGCTCCATCCGCTCGAGAAACGGCTCTACGCTGTGTTCTTCCCTGTAGACCGGAACCACTATTGATAAACATTCTTCGCCTGATCGCTTCAACCCGGACACCTCGAAAAATCCTTCCATAACTTTTGCCGCCTGTAAATTAATTTTACATGCGGACACGGCACTGTCAACTAAGATTCCGGCAGGGATCACCCTCAAACCGCGGGAGCAAGCCCGAAGGCTCCGCCCCGCTGGCTCGGCGCGTTATTTTTTGTCGCCGGCGGCGCCGGGTTTTTGTTTAAAAAATGTCTTGAACCATTTCGACGCTTCGCGGGGCAGTATGCGGTAGCCCTTGCGTTCCTTGGATATCCACAGAAAATAATCGTTCATGAAGGCCTCCTGGAGCGCGCGGATACCCTTCCCCTTGTTGGTTTTCAGCAGCGAATAGGTGTCTTTCAGCGTTCTGTCCTCGTCGTTGTCCCATCTGAACGAGGCGAGGGCGAAGCAGAAATCTTTCACGTCGGAGACGGCGCCGAATATGGGGATTATCAGGCTGTTGTCCTCCCAATCGTACACGCCCAGGCCCTGTCCCGGAGCCATTATCACCCTGGGAATGCCGTACATCCTGATGCGCGAGGCGCGAAGCATATCCGGGTCGAGCGGCGTCAAGTCCATCATTATCTCACCCGCCCGCGCCATGGAAATCGGCTCGTTCTTGTTTTGGCAGAGAGGGGAGGTGTCGACGCGAGCAGTGCGGGCGGCGAGCAACATAAAATCCTTTTTATGATTTATGCCCTCCCTGAGTTCCATCTTGAGGGCGGGAACGCCCTGTCCCTTGTATTTTTTTCTTGCCATGTCGACGCGCGTTTTCCATCGCTCCGCTTCGTTCGTCACATGTACTATCAGCCCGGCCAAAAATTTCGCCCGGTCGTGCAGCGCCAGCACATTTTGAATTATCTTGAGAGTCTGATCAGGCGGTTCGTGTTCGGGCGGCTCTTTTCCCACGGTCTCCACGGTGGCTTCGGAATCGGGTTCGTCGCACGGCGCGTCCATTTCGGGGGAGCCTTCCGGTTCGGGCTCGGCCGGTTCGGAAGCGCTCGCCAGCGGTGTTTTGGTGTATTCGGCGGGGCCGCCGGTTATCTCTTCGAATGGGTCGAACCTGTCGGCGACCTCATGTCCGGAAGTTTCGGACTCAACCGGAGCGAGACTGGGCGTTTCCTCCGCTTTCGGTTCTTCGGACTTCGTGAGCTTTTTTTCTATATTATCCATGAGATACCAGAAAATTCGCTCCGCCGCTTCGTACCGTTTGCAGTGTTCCTTGATGACGGCGCGCTCGGCGTTGTCGGCCTCGCGAATCCGCTTTGTGCGCATGTCGGTCTCTGTGGCGTCTTTCAAACCTTCGTCCAGATCCTTGAGCGTCTCGTCGATTTCCGCTTTATCCACGGCGTCGATTTTCGCGGCAAGCGTGTTGAGCGCTATGCGGCGGCGGGTCTTGACGGCGGCGAGTTCGCTGTTGAAGCGTTTCAGTTTTTCTTCCGGAGTCGCGCCGCCCGAAGGGCCGGAATATGGCTTGTCGAAAACAAGGGAATAGTTTTCTTTTATATAGTCGGTGACACGGTTGTACTGGTACATATCGACGGCCGACGGCTCTTTGAGTTGTTTCTCGAAAGCGGGATTGAACGTCGTGTAGCCCGAGTACAGGTGACCGTAGTCTATAAAAAGCCTCTCCGCGCCGTCAAATTCCAGCTCGTCCGGCGGGCCTGCGTCGATCTTCGCCTCGACGATGGCCCAAAGCAAATCCCAATATTGATCCGCGGCTTTCTGCCAAATTATACGGGCCTTTTTGCGCGATTCCGTATCCTTGGCGTCCCGCAGATGAGACATGTTCTTGCCAAGCACCGTCATCTGCTTCGCCAGTGTGACAATACTTTCATGACCGCGCCATTTTTCGGCTATCGCGGCTATCGCGTTGTCGACATATTCGCTCACTGTCGCTACTCCTCCTCGCCGCCCTGTCCCGGAGTCCATGTAAGGCACTCCACAAGACGGACATACCAGTCTTTTGTCTCGATAGCGGCGAGAACGGAATTGCAAGTGTACTGCGGATCGGGCTCACCGCCCAGCGCGCACGCTTCGAGACACGTTTCCCAATCTTCGCCGGCGAATGTGATTACGCGATCCTGTTCGCCGGGCAACCTGGTCGACGGAGTTATTCCGAAGGCCACGGCTGACGAGCCTTCGTCCACCAGTCTTGTCACGCGGAACTGCTTGTCTCCCAGGTTAGGAGCCACCATATCGAACCGTTCGCGCTTTTTCATGCCCCTTTCGGCGAGCGCTTTCGTGGAATCAGGGACGAGTTCGGAGGTGACTTTTTCGAGCAGCGGCCACAGCCTCAGATACGCTATTATTTTACTCAAGAACGCTTTCCCGGCCGCGGCTATGGTTGTTATCGTCTCATCTGAGCGGTAATTTTGCATGGGAAGATATTTCCACAGCGTGTCCCCGAACAAATGCTCGCCGCCGCTCGACCAGTCGCTGAAACCCAGCAGCACCGCTTTTGCGACCGGAAGCATGAATTCCCCCCATCGCGCCGGGTTCACAAGCGAAATTTCCCTGATCAGCGAAGCGTTCCTCATGGTAAAAGGCAGGGCGCCGTTTTCGATGGACAGCGCGGGAGCGGGCCACGGTTTCCCTTCCTCCAGTGCGGAAGCGAAAATATTCCGTTCGGCCTCCGTCGTGGCGAAACAGGGGCGCACGCGCCACTTCCCTCTTTTTGGCGTATACGCGTACCACAGGGTATCGCGTTTGTTGTCGGCTATCAGGCTGAGGTCGGCGTCGCTGCGGGCGGTTTTTGGAATATGTATGAGGTCTCCCAGAAGCTGAACGCCCCTCCAGGTCAGAGAATTGAGCAGCAGCGCGTCCGCGCCTGTGGAGATGAGAGACGAGACGCCCTCCATTATGACGTTCATCCGGTATTCTTTTGTGGTGCGCCCGACTTTTATTTTGAGCGTTCGCGAGGGGTCCTCGATCCACGAGAGGGGAACATATTTTTTCTTCTCGCTGTTGAGATTGTATATTCCGAGCCTCGGTATCCCTTC
>JAITAT010000231.1 GCA_031283975.1 Synergistaceae bacterium | reverse complement strand
ATCCCATGCTGGCAACCGTAGGTTCGGCCGCCGCCGCGATATCGCACGTTAAAAAGCGGGGCGGACTGCGCATATCTCTCGTCTCCCTCATTGCCGCGCCCGAAGGAGTCAAGAAGGTCTCCTCGGAACATCCGACGGTGGACATATTCGCGGCGGCTCTCGACAGTCATCTCAACGAACACGGCTATATAGTCCCTGGATTGGGAGACGCCGGAGACAGGCTTTTCGGAACGAAATAAGAAGGCGCCCGAACTTATGGCGATTTTCTCGGCGATATTGAATTTTTTGTGGGGCATCATCGCGACTCCCGTATCCATGAAACTGTCCCGGACATTTCGGCTGCTGGACGTGCCGGGAGGAAGGAAATTGCACCCGGTCGTGACTCCGAGAGGGGCCGGCATCGTACTCTGGACCGGTTATCTTCTCTGGGCGCTCGTCAATTCCAATCCCGGCGTCGAGGTTCCTTACGTAGCGACCGGCGCTACTCTGGTATTTCTCGTGGGTTATATGGACGACATGCATCCGCTTCCCCCGCTCAAACGGCTCGCGGTGCATCTGCTCGCCGCTGCGTGGGTTGTAATACCTCTTTCGGTACCCCTTCATCAGAGGGCGCTGTTTTTGCTGTGGATTGCGGGCTGTACAAACGCGTATAACTTCGTGGACGGCATGGATGGGTTGGCGCTGTCGCTCGCCTTTGTGACGTCGTATATGGCTTACAGGGGCGGCAACCCGTATACGTGGCTGCCGTTCTGCGGACTCGTCGCCGGCGTCCTGCTGTGGAATTTCCCCCACGCGCGCACATTCCTAGGCGACGGAGGTGCGACTCTGCTGGGGTACGTCTGTTCCTCTCATCTCGTGTGGGATATATTTCCGAGGTTTTTTCATAAGAATCTGGCGACTATGCTGACGGCGCTTGTGCTGATAGGCGGAGTCCCTGTGGTGGACACGCTCTTTGCCATGTTCAGAAGACTTTTGCGCGGGCGCTCGCCGTTTTCTCCCGACAGAGGGCATCTGCATCACATACTTCTCGATTTCAAACTGCCGGCGTGGGAAGTCCTGGCGCTGATAGTGGCCGTCCATGGCGTGCTGGTCGGGGCCGGATATTACGTGCTGATTCAGTATAGGTGATTTTCTCCGTATGAAAGAAGCGAAGATCATGAATCCACGCGCCTTTGCGCGAAAAAAGATAGACATAGTGATCGGCACCCGCCCGGAAGCTATTAAGATGGCTCCGCTCATAATCGAGTTGAGACGGAGGGAAAATTTCTCCGTGCGCGTCATATCGACCGGGCAGCATACGGATATGCTCAAACAGGCGCTCGATTTTTTCAAACTGAAACCGGACGCCGACCTTGCCATCATGAAAAAGAACCAGACGCTCGACTATATAACGTCCTCGGCGCTTTTGGGCGTCGGGGAAACGCTCGACTCCGACAGGCCGGACGCCGTGTTGGTACACGGAGACACCACTACCGCCATGGCTTCGTCCCTTGCGGCGTTTCATCGGAGGATACCGGTCGGGCATGTGGAAGCCGGCTTGCGCAGCTTCGATATGCAAATCCCCTTTCCCGAGGAGATGAACAGGGTCTTGATCGACCGGCTGGCCAAATGGCTCTTCGCCCCAACAGAGCTGGCCTCCGCAAACCTTCGGCGCGAAAACGCGGTCTCAGGCGGATATCTTTATGTCACCGGCAACACGGTGATAGACGCGCTGTTTATCGCTCTCAAACTGCATAAAGAACCCTGCTCGCCGGTCTTGTCCCCTCTTGCCGGCGAAGCGCCGTTTATACTTATGACGGCCCACAGACGGGAATCCTGGGGAAAACCGATGGAGCGAATTTGTTCGGCGCTGCTCGAAGTTTTGCGCCGCCACGGAGAGTTTCGCGCGCTTGTTCCCATGCACAAAAATCCGGCGGTCAGGGATTCCATGAAAGATATCCTTGGGGAAAACGAACGGATCATTCTCTGCGATCCGCTCGATTATCCCGATTTTGTCTGGTCCCTGGGAAGATGTAAAATTATTTTGAGCGACAGCGGGGGAGTGCAGGAAGAGGCTTCCGCGCTCGGAAAGCCGGTGGTCGTTCTCCGTGGCGTCACGGAGCGTCCCGAGGCGGTGGAACACGGGACGGCGATACTTGCTGGCACGGAGTACGATCGTATAGTCACCGTCGCCGACGGGCTGCTTTCCGATGAGAAGAAATATCGCGAGATCGAGATGAGAAAATCGGGCAATCCGTTCGGCGACGGGCGGGCTTCCGAGCGGATAGCCGATATTATGGCCGAAACCCTCCGATGATTTGTGATATATTATTGACCGTCACGGTTCCGTCAGTTTGGCGACAGGAGTGAAATTATTGGATGACAGGATGCTGGTTCGGGGAGGACGTCCGCTCTCGGGGACTATAACGGCGCAGGGGGCGAAAAACGCGGCTCTGCCGGTTATGGCGTCCGCGCTTCTGCTAAGAGGCAGAAGATTGACGCTCGAGCGGGTGCCGAATTTGCAGGATATCCATACGATGGCCGATCTGCTGAGGCATCTCGGAGCTGATATCGCGTTTGAAAACGGCAGAATGACGATAGATGTTCCGGAGGATTTGAAATGGGAGACGCCGGCGGATCTCGTGAGAAAGATGAGAGCCTCGTCCTTAGTCCTGGGACCGCTGGTAGCGAGGTGCGGTAAGGCGGTACTCCCTCTTCCCGGCGGGTGCGCCATTGGAAGCAGGCCGATAGATTTTCACTTGAAGGGATTGGCCCGCATGGGGGCGGAGATAGACTTGGAACAGGGTTCCGTTCATGCTTTCACGTCAGGTCTTGCGGCCACCAGAATCAACCTGGATTTTCCTTCCGTCGGGGCAACTGAGAACATGCTGATGACGGCGGCTCTTACGCC
>JAITAT010000025.1 GCA_031283975.1 Synergistaceae bacterium | reverse complement strand
GTCCACTGCGGAGGCTGTATGCTGAACGAGCGCGAGATGAAATACCGCCGGAGGGAGGCGTCGGCTCAGGGAACGCCGATGACGAACTTCGGGATACTCATCGCGCACACGCAGGGGATATTGAAGCGCAGCGTATCGGTCTTTCCGCATCTCGCCGCGGTTTTGGGCGAGTAACCTGGCTATGCGCACCGAGCGCGACAAACTGGGCGAAATGGAACTGCCGGACGACGCGTTGTACGGGCTCCAGAGCGCGCGGGCCCGCGACAATTTTCCGCTCGGTTATAAAAGGGTCAACCGCCGGCTGATTCACGCCATGGTAAAAGTCAAAAAAGCCGCGGCATCAGCATACGAAAAATTGGACGCCGGGCGCGAAGCGGTATACCGGGCGATAATTGAGGCGTGCGACGCCGTTCTATCCGGCGGAGCGGGGCCGGAAGACGAGCTGTTCATAACCGACGCTCTGCAGGGCGGGGCCGGAACCTCGACGAACATGAACGTCAACGAGGTGCTGGCGAATCTGGCGCTTCGTCTCATGGGCCGGCCCTGCGGGGAATACGGGGCCGTTCATCCTCTGGACGACGTGAACAGAGGGCAGTCGACGAACGACGTCTATCCCACCGCTCTGCGCATCGCCGCGATAGAATCGCTGCGCGAGCTGAGCGGCGCCTGCGCGCGATTGCAGGAATCGCTGCAAAAACGCGAAAACGAGTTCGACTCGGTGTCCAAGCTGGGGCGCACCGAACTGATGGACGCCGTTCCCATCACGCTGGGGGGCGAGTTCGGGGCTTTCGCGCAGGCGATAGCCCGCGACCGCTGGCGGCTCTATAAGATCGAGGAGCGGCTGCGCCAGACCAACCTCGGCGGCACGGCCGTCGGATTGTCGGGCAACGCGGAAAAACGATACAGGTTCCTCGTCGTCGAGGAACTGCGAAAAATTACCGGCATTGGACTCGCGATCGCGGAGTACCCGATGGACGTCACGCAGAACAACGATGTTTTCGTGGAAGTGTCGGGGCTGTTGAAGGCGCTCGCGGTGAACCTGATGAAGATATCGAACGACCTGCGTCTCATGAATTCCGGCCCGAACGGCGGGATCGGCGAGATAAAACTCGCGCCTGTGCAGGCCGGAAGCACGATAATGCCGGGCAAGACGAACCCGGTCATACCAGAGATGGTCATGCAGACCGCGATGAAGGTGATAGCCGGGGATGCTGCCATTACCGCCGCGGCGTCGCACGGTGAATTCGAACTGAACGCGTTCCTGCCGCTGATCGCCGATACGCTGCTCGAAAATCTGGCTCTCTTGGAACGGGCTGTGACTATTTTTCGGGAAAAATGCGCCGACGCGCTGTCGGCAAACCGCGAACGGTGCGCCGCGAACCTCGAAAATTCTTTCGCGTTCGCCTCCGCCTACGTCCCGCTGCTGGGCTACGACGCCGTAGCGCGCGTGATAGACGAAAACGGAGGCGACCCGGCCAAAATACGCGAGGCGCTGGAACACGCCGAAGCCGAACGCTCAGTCGATTGACCGGAACGCTTCTATTTCGTATTGCATGGAATAAAGCTGCCGGTAGTAGCCGCCCTTCCGCAGCAGTTCGCTATGCGTTCCCCGTTCGATGATTTTACCGTCGCGCACCGCCAGTATGAGGTCGGCCATCTTTATGGTCGAGAGACGATGCGCTATCAGGAACGACGTCCTGCCCGCCAGCACTCTGGAAACGGCTCGTTGGATGAGCAGTTCCGTTTCCGTGTCTATCGACGAAGTGGCCTCGTCGAGTACGAAAATCCTGGGGTCGGTGAGCACGGCGCGCGCGAAAGAGACGAGTTGTTTTTCGCCCGTCGAAAGCCGGTCGCCGCCCTCGCCGACGTCGCTGTCTAGCCCCTCGGGCAGTTTTTCTATTATGTGATGCGCCGAGACGAGTTTCGCCGCTTCTATTATCTCCTCGTCCGACGCGTCCGGGCGTCCGTAGCGTATGTTGTCGCGAACCGTGCCGGAAAAAAGGTGCGGGCTCTGCAGCACGTAACCGATGTTGGAGCGCAGCCAGAGTTGTGACCTATCGCGATAGTCTCTGCCGTCGATCAGTATCCTGCCCGACGTCGGTTCGTAAAACCGGCAGACGAGGTTGACCAGCGTCGATTTTCCCGCGCCGGTCTCGCCCACTATCGCGACGCGGGTTCCAGCCGGTACGCCGAGATCGAAGTGTTCCAGCACATATTCGTCGCCGTCGGGATATTTGAACGTGACGTCGTCAAAACATATATCGCCTCGCAGCGGCTCCCAATTTTCACGCTTCGGCGCAAAGCTGTCGCCGTATACCCTCACGACCTCCGGGGAGTCGGTTATCTCGGGCTCGCGCTTCAGGAGAGCGTCGACGCGCTCTATGTTGACTTGAGTCGAGGTCGCCTCCGAGAAGATATTCGAGAGGTGCTGCACCGGCTCGAAGATGTTGATGGCGTAGGAGATCATCGCCGAAAGCGTCCCGAACGCCATGACGCCCTCCGCCACGTAACCGAGACCTCGCGCCATGATAACGGCCACGGAGACAGCCCCGAACATCAGCATCAGCGGCGTGTACGCCGCGCTCCATACGGCTCCCCGCACCGAAGCGCGGTACATCTGTCCGGTCAGCCCGCCGAACTCTTCGATATTTATATCCTCCGCGACCAGCGTTTTGGACGTTCTCGCGCCCAGAATACCCTCGTTGAACGCGCCGGTTATGAGCGAATTGGTGTGGCGGACGGTTCTGTTGCAGCTCAGGATGCGCTTCTGGAACCAGGCGGTGACCACAGCCATCACGGGTATCATGGCGGCGAGCCATATTCCCAGCCTGAAGCTCAACGTCAGCATGGCGGTAACGGCGAACAGGACGTACGACAAGCCCCACATGAAGTCGACCAGCCCCCATGCTATCATGAGACCTATCTTATCCGTGTCCGACATGACCCGCGCTATTATATAGCCGACCGGCGTGGTGTTGTAGTACGAGAGTGACAGCGTCTGAAGGTGTTCGAAACAGGCTTTTTTGAGGTCGCGCGAAAAGCCCATCTCCACCCGTATGGCCGCCCTCGTGAAGATGACGGTCGCCGCCAACTGCACGAGCATCAGGGCAACGCCGGCGGCGATAACAAACCATATTCCGCCGGAAGACCGGGCGAAGATGAATTTATCTATGATGTGCTTCTGATACAGCGGAATCATCACGTCGATGACGGAACAAATCAACATGAAAAACGCGACTTTGACGAGTTCCTTCCTGTGGGGAACGAAAAACCGCAGCATGGTTTTCCAAACTCCGGCGTCAAACCGCTTGCCGCTCGTTTCGTCCGCGTACTGCATTTTATCGTCCTCCAACGGCGGGTAAGCCGTCGTCGACGCTCTGCTGCAAGTCCAGCACGCGCCTGTATATGCCCCCGCGCTCCGTCAATTCGGCGGGAGTCCCCGTCTCGGCTATTTCGCCGTTCTCCATCACGATTACGCGGTCCGCGCCCGACAGAGTGGTTATCCTGTGGGATATGATGACGGTCGTCACTCCGCGCACACGTTCCCGCAAGGCCGCGCGGATCCGGGCGTCGGTCTCCGTGTCGACGGCGGACAGCGAGTCGTCGAATATCATTATCGGAGTCATTCTCAAAACCGCCCGGGCTATCGCCACTCGCTGCTTCTGCCCGCCGGAGAGCGTAACGCCGCGTTCCCCGACGATCGTATCGTAGGCGTTGGCGAATCGCTCGATTTCAGCGTCGACATGCGATATTCGCGCGGCCTCCCTTATATGCTCGCCGGAAAAGCTCTTCGACAGGCCCGCCACGTTTTCGGCCAGAGTACGCGAATATAAAAACGGCTCCTGCAGCACTATCCCGACGTTTTCGCGCAAAAAGGCGCGCTTGTACCCGCGTATGTCGACGCCGCCTATCCGTATCGCGCCGTCCCCCTCGCGCAGGTCGTACAGCCTGCACAGCAGATACGCGATGGTCGTCTTGCCTGAGCCAGTATCGCCCAGTATGCCGAGCGTGGTCCCCTCTCTGACAGTGAACGAGACGTTCTTCAATATCGGGACGTCTCCGTATGAAAACGACACGCGATCGAACTCTATGTCGCCGGATATGGGGGTCTCGAGCGCGTCGTCGGGATCCGTCTCCACGGGCGCGTCCAGTATCTCGCCCAGACGTCCCAGGGATACCAGGGTCTTGCCCGCTTCCGACAGCACTCTGCCGAGTCCGCGGACGGGCCAGATTATCATCGAGTTGTACGTAAGAAACACCATGAATTCTCCCACCGTGATACCGCCGGCGACGGCCTGAAAGGTTCCGGCGGCGCATATCGCAAGCATTTGTATGCCAGTGAGGAGATCGCCCGCTCCCCAGTACGAGCTGAGCATGCTCCCCAATTTCATCCAGAGTTCCGCGAAATACGCGTTCTGCGCCGCGAACCTGTCCGCCTCGTAACGCTCTCTCCCGAACGCCCGGACGACGCGGACGCCGGAGAAATTTTCCTGCGCTATGGCGAGCAGTTGCCCCTCCGCCTCGTCGGCGGCGAGAAAATGCGAGGACGCTTTTTTCAGGAATATGAAAGAATAGAAAAACACCACCGGGATAAAGGCAAACGACGCGGCGGCCATCACGAAATTCATCGGGAACAGAATGCCGTAGGCAAACGTCACCAACACGACCGCGCGTCCGATCTCGATTGCCTGATTGAACACGAAATTGCGCACTATGTCCACGTCGGACGTGCAGCGCTGTACGATGTCGCCGGTCTGTATAGAGGTATGCCACTCGAACGGCATTCGCTGAATGCGCGAGTAAAGCCTGTCGCGGAGACGTTTTACCAGGCCCTCGGCGCCCAATGCCAGCGCTTTGCGGTGCGCGAAGTTAAAGGCTCCGCCGACGCAGGCGACGGCGACGACCAGCAAACCGGCCCGCGTAAGCCCGCCGCCGCGGGCAAACCCCGAATCCAGTCCGGCCAGGCCCGCAATACGCGCGACTACCGGCATTTTCGAAGCGGGAACTCCGTTCACGCTGTCGACCAGAAAGCGGATGAGCTGAGGCAGCAGAAAATTACAGGCGATCGCTGCCAGCAGCGACGCGCACGCGATCAGATACAACCCCCTCGACCCGGCGGATAACTCCAGCAACAGGCCCATCGGGTGTTTTTTCATATTCCCTGTTTCGGCCAGATCGTTCACCTCGAATCTTCATATAATATTATACTTGAGGAAGAGCCGATTAAATCACCGAAACGAAATTCAGCCGTTTCGGAATGTCCCATCGGAGGCCTGAGTCTTTGCCTTTGGGTTTCCGGCATAAATCGGCTTTCTTGGAAAATTACGGGAAGGAGTACGTAATATGGACGACAGTGTTCTCGAACGGGAATTTTACATGGAAGGAGCCGTCGCCGTGGCGAGGAAACTGCTCGGCAAAATACTGATCCTCCGTTCGCGGGAAGGCGAGACGTCGGGCATGATAACCGAAACAGAAGCCTACGCCGGACGGGAAGACGCGGCGTGCCACTCGTACAAAAGGGAATCCCCGTCGGCCGGACACCGCACCAACGTCATGTTCGGCCCGGGAGGTCACGCGTACGTATATCTGATATACGGAATGCACCGCTGTTTTAATGTGGTGGCCAACACGCCGGGGCTCCCGGAAGCGGTTCTCGTCCGCGCCCTCGAACCACGCGGCGGCGTGGAGTTGATGTGTTCCAGGAGAGGAACGTCCAAAATCGGAAACCTCTGTGGCGGACCGGGAAAGCTCTGCCAGGCGCTCGATATAACGCTCGCTGATTACGGGGCCGATCTGTGCGGCGGCCGGATATTCATAACGCGCGGCGAGGACGTCCCGGACGGGGACGCGCTCGCCACCCGCCGTATCAACGTCGACTACGCCGGAGAGGCGAGCGGGTATCCTTACAGGTTCGTGATCAGGGAAAGCCGGTTTTTATCGACGCGACGATACGTGGTGTGAATCAGGATGATTTGCGATCGCGTTTACGAATGATTGCGGGTATCGGCGTCAACCAACCGCGGCGAGGTCGGGGTACTTTCTGTAGAAAATGATGCTCATTTCCTCGAATATCTTGTCGTAGGGAGGAAGGTCGGCGCCTCCGATAAAATCCTTGTCGACGCAGTCCAGAATACCCTTCGAGAGAACCGGACACTCCACGGCGGTGGTGTTTTTCAATCCGGCGTATATCCTGGAGATGACTATCTTCGAGCCCGAATTTGGGGTGTCGGGCATAAGCAGCAGCACCTCGTCACTGCTGGCCCTGTACGCCGAATCGCAGGCCCGTATCGACTGGTGGATTATCCGTCCAATGACCACATGCGCCAGTTTCTGTTCTTCCTCACTGACTCCGATCGTCGCGCCATGCGGAAACGATAATTTGAAAAAGGCGATCGACACCCTCCGTTTTCCCCTGTTTATCGACTCCACGTCGGATTTCGCCTTGTATTTCATGAATCCCTCCACATAAAGACCGGTAGCCGGATCGATGGCGTCGAACACCTCGATTTTCGCGGCCTCTTTCGAACGCACTATGGGAGAAAACATTATCAATATCTGCCTGCCCCTCGTGGTGCGCTTCACTACCCATTCTTCCCCGTCATACTGCATTTGGGTGGTCCCGGGCTCCAGGTTCAGCAGGGATTCAAGGGAGCTTTCGAGAATTTTCTTTTTGTCGAGGTTGAATTCGTCCACAAACGGCGAGTTGAAAGCGAGTATGCGCTCGGAACCGGTGTCGTTTTTTTCGAGAAACACGCACGGAAACTGAATTGAGTCGATTATCTTCCGGAGTTCGCCGACTCCTATGCCGGTGGGGACTATGCGATCCACCCTCCGCGCGAAGAGCGATTCGCCGGACGGAAGCGCCATGGTTATTCCGAGAGATATTCCCGATATGATGACGATGAAACCCAAAAAACTGAGCAGCATTCCCGACTCGAACATCACCGAGAAAAAAATCAGCAGCATCCCGTCAGTCACGCACGCCACGGCGGCGGCGGCTTTTGTTTTGCGCTCTCTGCAGAGTACGACGTAAAAACACGTCATTATCACATATATACAGGAGACGCCGGCTATGAATATAGCAGGCACTTCGGCGGGTTTGAAACCCTTGCCGGTCACGGCGGCGATTATGGCTATGGGAACGATAAGGACTATGGGAGATATCGCGTACTTGTAATAACCCTGCGCGTCTCCGATTGTGGAATCGTTCATTGTCCCATGACCTCCCGAAACGCTGATGAACGCATTTCTTACAGTATAATATATCACATTACAAAATGACACACAACAGACATATTCGGCCGGTGCAGCAATAACGCCGTCATGCTCCCAATGCGGCGGGCTTTAGGATATGTACTTTCTGAGTTTTGCGATCACTTCTCCTATATCGATCGGTTTGCCCAGGTGGTCGTTCATACCCGCCGCGCGGCAGCGCTCTATATCCTCGCGGAACACGTTCGCGGTCATGGCGATGATGGGTATCTTTCCGGCTCCCGGCAGGCCCGACGAGCGTATGCGTCTTGTCGCCTCATAACCATCCATATTTGGCATCTGCACATCCATCAGCACGATGTCGTATCCCTCGGGGTCACTTGAAAATTTTTCGACGGCATCCGCCCCGTCGTCCGCGTAATCCAGGCTCGCGCCGGTATCTTCCAGAAGGGCCGACAATATCTCCTGGTTGATCTTCACGTCCTCAGCGGCCAGTATCCTGCGCCGCGCGAACACGTTCACGACCGACGCGCCTATGACCGGAGTACTCTCGGCCGCCTGCGGCACGCCGCCCGCGCATTCGTTGATACAGTTGAAAATCGCGGATGGGAAAAGAGGTTTTTGCAGGAAACGCGACAAACCCTCCTTGCGGGCATCGTCCGCGATCTCGTTCCAATCGGTGGCCGAGGTCATTATGACGACCGAATCATACCCCGTCTCGCGTTTCAGCCGTCTCGCCAATTCCATGCCGTCTGTCTCCGGCATCCGCCAGTCCACGAACACGACGTCAAACGGATCGTCCGCGCCGCTCCTAACAAGACTGAACGCTTCATTGGGATGGGCGGCGGTCTCGCAGCGAATCCCGCGGGACGACAGGATAAGCTCGAAAATCTCCAGTATTTCAGGCGAATCGTCGACCACGAGTATCCTCATATTCTTACGGTTCGCGTCTGTCGGGAATGTAACTCCATTTTCGTCTCCGCACATTTCGGCTTTTATCTCGAAGATGAACGACGAGCCGCGCCCCAGTTCCGATTCGATCCAGATACGCCCGCCCATCAACTCGATGATGCGCTTGGAGATGGAAAGCCCCAGTCCGGTTCCGCCGTACTTGCGGGATATGCTGCCGTCCGCCTGAACGAAGGAGTCGAAGAGCCTCTCCTGCTGTTCCTTGGATATGCCTATTCCGGTGTCCTTGACCGTGATGCGGATTGTGCATTCTCCGCCCTTTGCGGCCGTCCTTTCGGCGCTCAGAGTTATGACGCCGCGTTCGGGGGTGAATTTGACGGCGTTAGAGAGAAGATTTGTAATAACCTGCGCCAGGCGCTGCTCGTCGGACGATATTCTGGAGGGAATATCGGGGTCGATTTTGACCAGCAGTTCCTGCTCCATCTCGGCGACCCGGAAGTTTATGACGTTTGTCACCCTCTGGAGCATCTTCTCGAAGTTGAACTCGCTGAACGAGAGTTCGAACTTATCGGCCTCTATTTTCGACATGTCGAGTATATCGTTGATCACGCCCAGCAGGTGGGTGGACGCCTCGTTTATCTTGTCGAGACAGTATTCCTTGCGTTCCGCTTCCTTCGCCGATTTCGCTATCGTCGTCATGCCGATTATGGCGTTCATGGGCGTGCGCATCTCATGGCTCATGCGCGAGAGAAAATCGGATTTGGCGCGCGTGGACTGTTCGGCCTGTTCGCGCGCTTTTTCGGCCTCGAGTTTCGCGCGCGTCAGTTCCGTCGTGTCGTAAAAGACCACCATTACGCACTCGACTTCCCCGCCGCCGTCTATCATAGGCGTCATTTTCACCGCGTAATGGCGGATACTGCCGTCCAGCCCAAAATTTATATCCTGCTCCACCTCTACGGGAACCCTTTTATTATGGGCCGTCTTAAAAATTTTTATGGCCCGGGCCAAAAATTCGTCCGTCAGCACAGTCGCCATCAGTTCGCTGTACTTTTTGCCTATGATCATCCCAACGACCGGAATCTTGTTCTTTTTCAGATAGGAATCGCTTGCGAAGGCGAGGCGCCCGTCCCGGTCGAAAATCAGCATCATGTCGGGGTAGTTGGCCAGCATGAGATCCATATACCGCTCCAGCCGGGATTTTTCGGCGGAAACGATACGCCCCAGGGCGATTTTCGCTTCCGCGTTGATCCGGTTCCGTTCGTTGAGTCCCCGCTCGTACATCAGTTCGCGCTGGAGTTTTTTGTTCTCCCAGCGCAGCTTCTCGTTCTCATCCCGCAGCGTCATAATTTCATAATCCTGGCTGAGTCCCGAAGACAATCAATTCACCTCCCCGAACGTGACGAGTCTCCCCGGATAAAGGAAAGTTTTGCCGCCGCGCGTTTTTATAGACAGCACACTACTATGGTATCGTTATGGTTGCGATTTATCGTCGGGCCGCCGCGATTTGAGCCGGACACGGGACACAGTTCGCTTCCGGAGTACGCGAGGTGGTATGGAATACCGGCCCCATCGAGGATGGATTGGATTTTTTCTATTTCGCCCATAGGATCGTAACCCATTGTGTAGTATCTCCCCACGCAGGAGAAAATTATCAGGCATTCCGGCCGCTTTTCGGATATGGCCGACGAAATCGCCTCGGTAGTGGTCTCGATCACATCGTCGGCATCCAGCGAACCGACGGTCAAGGTCGCCCCCACCGGTAAATTTCCCCCGCAGACCGCGTACCCGCCCGGCGTGGTGGCGAACGCCGACCTCACCACCGTCGCGGAGCCATCGTTATAGTCGACTATGAATGGGAAGGCGTTGACGCCGGAGATCGTCCCGTCGTCGTTTTTCTTCAGGCCAAGCGAGAGGAGATAATCGGTGACCGGGATATTGTTGACCGTTTGGAGCTGGTTGCCCCGCGATGCCGTAACGACGCATTTCTGTCCGAATTTTCTCCTCATCGCGAGCGACCCTATGAAAAACCTGGGTTCTATATCGCCGTTCACCAGCACGAACGCGCACCGGTCCAAATACGCCTCGCCGTTATGGATGACCCGCGACTCGTGGTAATCGCTGTTGTGATCGACCGACAGCATCCCAAAGAGCGGCGCGCCGCCCGCGATTTTCGACATCGCTTCGGCGAAGAAATCCCCGCTCACATTCATGAGAAGCGGGGCAAAACACAATACAAGCGCCGATCCGGCGGACGCGCCGT
>JAITAT010000019.1 GCA_031283975.1 Synergistaceae bacterium | reverse complement strand
TATATTCATCTTCGCCGCCGTCTCTCCAATACCGCCACAAGAGAGGATAAATGGCGGTCGCGTTTACCTTGGACCTTCCGGGATCGTCTATCACCGAATGTTCGTAAACCGGCAGGGCGGAGTACACCCAAAAAGAGCGAACGCCGCCGATCGTATCCAGAATTCTATCCGATACGATCGTGACGAAAATTGCCTTACCGTCGCCATAAGGGCACACCAGTTCAGATTCGGATGAGGCGATTTTCGGAGAGAACAAGAACCTGGCCAGAATCGCCAGAATCAAAAAAATTTTCCTGCCGCTCATAATGTATTACCTCCGGATTCGTTCGATAAGTATTCGTCTCATTATAGCCTAATTACCCGCTATCGTGCTTCGTGTCGCTTTAAATCCTTCGAGGATGCCTGCGGAAGATTGACGTAGCCGACATTGCTGTTAATATATATTCTACGCATCCCGTAAATTCCGCGGCGCGGTATGTTGGTCGGCGCGGCGTAAAATTTGATGGGTCAAGCCACTATTTCTGAGAGGAGTGCAATTATATATGGCGAACCGTAAACCGGAGGAGATTCGTTCCATCGCGATTGTAGCTCACGGAGGCGCTGGGAAAACGTCTTTAGTGGAGGCCATGCTGTTTGACAGTGGGGTTATTTCCAGGATGGGCCGCGTCGACGACAAAAATACCGTCTCTGACTTTGACCTCGAGGAACAGAAGCGCTCGTTCTCCATCAACAGCGCCCTCTGCTCTTTCGAGTACGGAGGCTGCGCAATCCACGCGCTCGACACGCCGGGCTTCGCCGATTTCGTCGGAGAGCAGAGCAGCTCGATGATGGTAACGGACGCGTCGATCTTCGTGATAAACGGCAACTCCGGCGTCGAAGTGCAGACTCTCAAATTATGGGAATTCTCGTCCGAGTACAACAGCGCCGCCATGTTCTGCGTGAACCGGCTCGACAAGGAAAACGCGGCCTTTGAAAGCGTGGTGGACGACATTCAGGCGAACATATCGAAAAACGCGCTGCCGCTTTATCTTCCTATAGGCGCCGAAGCCTCTTTCAAAGGGGTGGTGAATGTCCTGACGGGCAAATCATACACCTATAAGGGCGACGGCTCGAAGGGCTTTACGGAAGGAGATATTCCGGCGGATATGACGGATGCCGTCTCCTCGGCGCACGAGGCCCTTGTGGAAAAAATAGTGGAGGCGGACGACAATCTGATGATGAGATACCTCGACGGAGAGGAACTCGCTCACGACGACATCGCGGCCGCCATGCGCAAAGCCGTCTCCTCCAGGATGCTGTTTCCGATAATCCCCGTCGCGTCGGTCCCCAACATCGGAGTGTTTCAGGTACTAGACGCCGTTGTCGATTATCTGCCGTCCCCGATGGATACGTCTCCCCGCAAAGCCATAAACGGCGATCAGGAAGTCGATGCTGCGTCTGACGTGAACGCGCCTTTCAATGCTCTCTGTTTTAAGGTCATGGTCGATCCATATGTCGGCAAGCTGTCGTTTGTCAGGGTGTTCTCGGGCAAACTTACCAGCGACCAGACGATATACAACGTCAGCAGAGGCGAGGAGGAACGTATCAGTTCGTTCAGGCTGCTGCGGGGCAAGGAAAGCTCCGAGACCAAGGAAGTGGTTGTCGGCGATATCGTGGCTATACCCAAGCTCGACAGTACCGTCGTGGGCGATACTCTGAGCGTAAAAGGGCAGAACACGCTGTTCCCGCCGATAAAGTTTCCAAAGCCGGTTTACAGCCTGGCGGTATCGCCTAAGAGCCGCGCCGACGAAGATAAGCTCGGCAACGCGGTTCGCAAAATACTGGACGAGGATAAAACGCTCGACTTCATGAAACATCCCGAGACCAACGACTCGATTCTCTCCGGCATGGGAGATATGCATCTCGATATAGCGTTGTCACGCATAAAGGACAGATACAAAGTCGACCTCGAAACCAGTACGCCGAAGGTTCCTTACAGGGAGACGATCAAAAAAACCGCCAAAGCGCAGGGAAAGTACAAGAAACAGACCGGAGGGCGCGGACAGTACGGAGACGTTCATTTCGAGCTTTCGCCGCGCGAAAAGGGTTCCGGCGTCACCTTCGAGGACAAGGTTGTCGGTGGAGTGGTGCCCAAGAACTTCATCCCGGCCGCCGAAAAGGGCCTCCGCGAGGCGGCCGTGAAAGGCGTCCTGGCCGGATATCCGGCGGTCGACTTCAATTGCGCGATATTCGACGGCTCATATCACGATGTGGATTCGTCCGAAATGGCTTTCAAAATAGCGGCGTCGATGGCTTTCAAGAAGGCGTTCGTGGAAGCCTCCCCGATTTTGATGGAGCCGATAATGAACGTGGCCGTTACAGTACCCGAGGACTGCGTCGGCGATGTGATGGGAGACTTTAACGGCAGGCGTGGCCGTATAATGGGCATAGACCCCGACGGCAAAATGCAGATAGTGAAAGCCCAGTGCCCGCAGGCTGAGACCTTCCGATACGCGATAATCCTGAGGTCGATGACCAGCGGCAGGGGCAACTTTACGATGGATTTCTCCCATTACGAGGAAGTTCCGCCCGACACGGCCAAGAAAATCATAGAGGCCGCCGCTCGCGAACGCAAAGACGAGGAGGATTAACCGCCCGTAAAAACACCATGAATGCCGCGGGCAACCCACTTTCGCAGCCTATCGACGAGACATGCGGAACGAAATGAACCGCGGTTGCTCCGCATCAGTATACGAAAACCTGAAACGCCTGATACAACGCCTGGGCGGATTCCCCCGGGCGCGGTATATGGACGAATATCCCGGTCTCGCTCTATACGACGGGGGCGTCGATGACGCTTACGAAAACTATGCGCTCCGCGATCCGGGACATTTCGCTAAAACGGAGAAATTTTCCGAGGAGTTTGAGAAATCCGCGAAATTCGGATTTGATTTTTTCTCCCGCGCGGGGCGTCCTCATATATGGCCGCTGTTTCCCGGCGTCCCGGACGAGGCGGGAAACGTTCTCAAAAGATTGGGAGCCGAGCGCGGCGAGGACTTTTACGCCATGTCCGCGGATATCGCCGGAACCGAACCGGCTCTAAAACACGATGATGTCAAAACAGGCGAATCGCCACTCGAAGAGACGGAAGCGCGCGCGTGGGCGGAATCGGCTTGGCGCGGTTTCGGCTCCGATGAAAGCGCGCCCGAGTCTTTCATCGCGTTTGCGCTCGGCATGGCGGAACGCCGCGAATTTTCGCTGTTTCATCTGTCGGGACGCGCGACGGGAATGTTGTTCGCCGCCGGAGAAACCTGCGGCGTTTATTACATATCCACGCTGCCGGAATTCCGCGGGCGCGGACTTGGAGGAGCGGTAGTCGACATGCTCAAAGCACGCGCCGCGGAACGCGGTTTCGGCAAAGTCACCCTGCTCGCCACGCCTTCGGGCCGCGCGCTGTACCTGAAACACGGCTTTGCCGATCTGGGAACCGTGAAAATCTATCGTTCGGGGTAGCGGCGGTCAATACCTGTTATCGAATATCCTCGTCGATTTTTTCTCGCTTCTCGGCAGATCGCCCAT
>JAITAT010000267.1 GCA_031283975.1 Synergistaceae bacterium | reverse complement strand
ATCGTGGAGGGAGTCGGGGGGACGGGGTTGTGGGGGCATTACGCCCCTTTCGTTGGCAGTCCGGCATACATCGTCAATCAAGTCGGCATTCCTGTGCTTTTCAACAACATACAGCTCTTCCAATTCGCTACGGCCCTCGAAATTCGAGTCTACCGGCCCGAATCCGAGATAGAGTATCTCGAAATTGAAAACTTCGCCGGCGGCAGGGCGTGGTATCACGACGCGGCGGGCGATCACCAGTTCGCCGTGGTGGAGAGCGGAGTCAGCGGCACCGGAAGGTTCGAGGGTACGCTCTATCAGGGGCTCGGGCGCGTGCGAGCGAATCATCCCGGCGTGATATGCGTATCCACATGTTCGAAGAGGGAAATAGGCGGTTTTCAGATAGTTCCCCTGAGTCACACATATTCCAGCGAAATGCAGAAAACGCGCGGTATGAGCCAGTATATCGTGCTGCGGGGCATCGATTTCGAGGAAATCGCGGGGCAGTCCCCGTTTTTCAAGGGATGGGTGCGTCCCGGCGATACCGACGTCATAGGTTCGAAAACGGGCTGGGTTTCCTGCAATATCGGCGGCGAATGGCAGGAGCTGCCGAATATTTCCGGACTCACCGAACACACGCTTGAAAATGTCGGCGCGTTCAGGATTTACCTGTAGGATGTCCGCGGCGTCGGATGTCATGCTTTCCGGGGAAATTTCGCCGAGGTCCGAAATTCCGGACGGCTTCAAATGGAAGCTGTCGGATATCTATGCCGCGGAAGCCGATTGGGAGAGCGATTTCGCCAGAGTGAAGGCCATGATTCCAAAACTGTCGGCCATGAGGGGCGGACTGGGAAAATCGGCGTCAAATCTGCTGTCGTGTCTCAGGCTTCGCGACGAAATATCCATGGTATCCGAGAAAATTTATGTGTACGCCACCATGAAGAGCCACGAAAACACGGCCGATCCCGCGGCCCAAAACCTGGCGGCACGGGCGCAGACGCTGATAACGGAGATGTCAGGGGACGCCAGTTTTGTCACTCCCGAAATAATCGGCATACCGGACGAAGTTCTGAGCGATTTTACGGATCCCGCCAGGACGGGAGCGGATTTCGACGAATACAGGTTCATGTTCAGGGAGATCGCCAGGAGCCATGCGCATATACTGCCGCGGGCGGAGGAGGAACTTCTCGCGCGCGCCGGTGAAATGGCGTCCGTTTCCGACAGCGCTTTTTCCATGCTTACCGACGCGGATATGAGGTTCGGGTTCATTCGGGGCGAGGACGGACGCGAGGAGGAACTCACCGAGGAGCGTTATATGAAGCATATAAGCTCCCGAGACAGGAGCGTCCGCCTGTCCGCTTTCACGGCGCTGTACGAAACTTACCGCAAATACAACAATACGATAGGGGCGACTTTCAACGGTATGCTGAAAGCGTCCCGCTTTTTCTCGAACGCCCGTAAGTACGGCTCCGACATAGAACGCGCGCTCGACGGCGCGAACATTCCCATAGCGGTGTACGACAATCTCATAGAGACCGTCGAGGCGAATCTGGGCCATCTTCATCGATATATGGCGCTGCGGAAAAAAGTTCTAGGTCTTGACGAACTGCGCATGTATGATATTTACAATCCGCTTGTCGAAAATCCGTACAGGGATATACCGTGGGAGACCGCCAAGAAAATGACGATGGAAGCGCTGCGCCCGCTGGGCGAGGAATATATGGCGCGGTTGGGGCGCGGGCTTGGGGCCGGCTGGGTAGACGTCTACCCGAACAGGGGCAAACGCGGCGGAGCGTACTCGTGGGGCGCGTACGGTACCCATCCTTATATACTGCTCAACTACAACGGCGAACTTTCCGATGTCATGACGCTCGTCCACGAACTGGGCCATTCCATGCACTCGTTTTATTCGCGTTCGGTCCAGCCGTACCCCACGTCCGATTACACGATATTCTGCGCTGAGGTCGCGTCCACCGCCAACGAGGAACTTGCGCTGGATTATCTGCTCCGTACCGCGGACGACAGAAACAAGAAAATATATCTCCTCAATCAGCGGCTCGAGCGCATACGCGCCACCGTATACAGGCAGACGATGTTCGCGTCGTTTGAACGCGCCGTTCACGCGCGGAGCCAAGCGGGAGAGGACACCACCGCTTTCGCGCTGGGCAAGATGTGGTTCGCTCTGAACGAAAAATATTTCGGGTCAGATATGACGATCGACGAGCTGATAAGCTATGAGTGGTCGCGGATACCGCATTTTTATTCGCCGTTTTACGTCTATCAGTACGCGACGGGATACTCCGCCGCCGCCGCTCTGTCCGCGCGGATAATTTCCGAAGGCGAACCCGCGGTGCGCCGGTACGTCGAATTTCTGTCGAGCGGCGGCAGCGATTATTCCATCGAGCTGCTCAAGCGAGCGGGGGTCGATATGAGCGAGCCGGAACCGGTAAAAAGCGCGCTCGAATTGTTCGGAGCGACGCTGGACGAGATGGAGATATCGCTGAAAGAAGCCGAAATACTTTGCTGAACTGGAAGGATTCCCCTGTTTCCCGCGAGATATGCCACTGCGCGAACGTGACGAAAAAAGATATAATACACGCGATCAACCAGGGAGCGCGCAGTCTGCCCGATATCGTCAGAATAACGGGCGCCTGCCGGAATAACCGCGAGAAAGTCAATACCTGCATGAATTGCTATATCGATGTTCAGGAGATGCTCGACTACTACGCCGCGCTGGCCGACGCGCTTAAACAGTAAAGCGGGGACGCTTACGGCGTCCCCGCGGCGTTTCATGTTACTTCAGCTTCAGCGGCGTGTAGGCCCTCGGTTCCAGAATGCGGTATGAAAATGACTCCGCCAGATAGAAATTGAGCGTGTCGCCGGTTCTCGAATGATAGCCGACTACGAAGTCACCGCCGAGCGTTAACTCGAAATCACCGCCTCTTTTGGAAATCAGGTAACCCTCGGGAACGAGCGGCGAATAGATGAATTCGTCGATATCGGTTGATTTCTTGAGCAGCTCGAGAAGTGTGCGGTTTCCGGCCAGCGCGGAGAGAGCGCCGCGAAAGGCTTTGCCGCCGACGATGGCGAACGGGCCGGAGATGGAAAGCTCCGTCTTTGACCTGTCGATTGCTCCGATCACCTCTTTGAGAAGCGCGCTCGGGTCGCTCGGCGTCAGCTCCAGCGCCGGGTTTTCACTTCCGTCTTTGAGGCCTTTTATTCCGGCCTTCGCGAACCCATCGAACACGGCCTTGTCCTCGAACTCGGCGATCGCCGCGGCCGCTTTCTCTACCGCGGTTAGGTCGGGGTTTGCGCGGCCTCTGTCGATGTCGTGCATCCCGATGGCGCTCAAGCCGAATTCCACTCTCGTCTCGACGAGCGGAGTGACGCCGCGGACGCCGAACCCTACCTCGCCGTCCTTCTGAAGGGAGTCCAGCGTCCCGGAGGGAACTCCCGAGTATGACCAGCCGTAGGGTCCCTTGATGTCGGCGAATCTTCTCGCCGCGAGATTGGCGCGAAGCGTCCGCGCGGCCTGCGCGTCTATTTCTTTCAATGCGGCGCCGCTCAATGGCGCCAGATCGCGTCCAAACATATCCATTTCAATCCTCCTGTTCTTATGATGTAAAAATTAGCACATGTCCGCTCGCTATTTGCGCAGCGAACCTATCCCGAGCGAAGCCGCCGAAGTTCCGCCGCCGGTGTCCCCGGTCGCTGCTGCCTCGATTTCCGTTATCGGCGCTTTCTGAAAAAGATATGTGCGCATATCCTCGTCGAACTCGTCGATATTGCGCCGCAGCCATTCAAACAGCATGACGGCGTGTTCTATTTCCTCGTTGCGGTTGTGCAGCATCACGGCTTTGATGGTGTCGTCCGCCGCGACGTCGGCCCTCTGGTTGTAGAAGTTGATGGCTTCCAGCTCCTCCATGAGACTGGTAATGGCGCTGTCCGTTGTCCTTGCCTTTGCGGAGAGTTCTCCGTAAGGAATGTAAAAGCCCATGTTAATTTCCCCTTCCCTTGTCTGCATCGTAAATTTAGTAATTCGCCTGGGACAATAGTATCTATTTTCCGAGGAAATAAAATACGTAAAATGCGCAGTTTTTAAAATTATTTTAATTTATTGAATCGCATTCCGGCTCGATCTCATCTTTTTTCTTCGGGTGGCTTCGCCCGAACAGCTCGTTCAGAGACGCGATACGTTTCATCTCGTCTTTCAGGGTGCTGAGATCATCCAGTCTCCACGTCCAGTTGCCTGTTGTGGTCGACGGCGTGTTCATCCTTGCCTCCGCGCCGAGCCGCAGTATATCCTGAGTGGTTATGACGGCGAGGTCGGCCGTACTCGAGAGCGCGGAGCGGATCATCGCATCGGCGGCCGCCTCCGGGTCCGGTTTGGAGAGATTCATATATTTTTTGAAATTTTCCCTCTCCGCGTCCGCCGCGTCTTTCGTCCACCATCCGACAACTGTGTTGTTGTCATGCGTGCCGGTGTATACGACGCAGTTGCGCCTATGGTTGTGCGGGATATATGGGTTGTCGGGCATTCCCTCTCCGAAGGCGAATTGGAGGACTTTCATACCGGGAAGGCCGAAATCTTCCATCGCTTTTATCACGTCGTCCGTCAGGATACCCAGATCTTCCGCGATGAAAGGCAGACGTCCTTCGCCGTCGGAGTATCTCCGCCGCATGGCGTTTAACATGTCGTCTCCGGGGCCCGGTTTCCAGCATCCGTTTTCGGCTGTCGGTTCGGACGCCGGAATATCCCAATACTGAAAAAATCCCCTGAAATGGTCTATCCGCACGATGTCGGCCTGTTTCAGCGCGTGACCAAAACGCCTCATCCACCATTGATAGCCGTCGTTGCGCATCCTGTCCCATTTGTATATCGGGTTCCCCCATCTCTGCCCGGTGCGGCTGAAGTAGTCCGGCGGAACGCCCGCGACCGACGCCGGATTTCCCTCCGCGTCGAGTTCAAACAGATCCTGGCGTCCCCATACGTCCGCGCTGTCGTAGGCGACGTAAATGGGCAGATCCCCTATCAGAGTGATGTCCAATGCGCGGCACAGCCCGCGAAGTTCTTCCAGTTGGCTGAAAAACAAAAACTGCTCGAAACGGCGTTCATCGAGCGCCTGAGATATCTCGCCGTCCTGTTTCAACGCGCCGAGCGCGCTCCAGTCGCGGGTTCTGTATTCCGGTCTCCACTCGTTCCACGCGGTCCCCTCCAGTTCCTTGAGGGTCGAAAACAGCGCGTAATCCTCCAGCCAGTATGCCTCCGCGGCGCAAAAATCCCAGAATTTGTCGGACAGTTCGCGGAATTTCGTCTTGTACGCTTCGTCGTGCCTGAAATTTTTATGGCAGATTTTCAAAACCTCGCGTTTCGACCGTAGCGCCCGGTCGAAATCGGTCTTGCCGGACGCGGTGAATCTTTCGAGTTCCGAAGCGCCGATCAGCCCCAGCCTTACCAGTTTTTCGGGGCATATATACATGATATTGCCCGCGAATGCCGACTCGCTGCTGTAAGGAGAGTGTGAGAACGCCCCGTTCGTTGGGACGAGCGGCAGCATCTGCCATGCCGAGACTCCGGCCTCAGCCAGTATGCGCGCGAAACTGGCCGCGCTCTCCCCCAGATCGCCCGTGCCGTAACGCCCCGGAAGGCTGGATATGTGCATCAGCACTCCCGTCTTGCGGTTTCGCCGCTCGCTCATGAGTTTACCTCCCTGTGATTCTGATATAATAAGATATTATATATCAGGGAGGCGTTGTCTTGTTTCTTTTTTTGGAGTACGGCGGCGTGATTTTGATGGAGAGGGTCGTCGCGCTCGTAAGAGAGAACGGGAGGACGAAAATTTTGACTGCCGATAATTCCGCCGGGGAGTCGGTCTTCACGCCTCAGGCGCTTGACGCGCGCGGCAAAAGGTTCTTAGGCGGGCAAAACGTGAAAGAATCGCCCGAGGGCGAACGGAAGGGGAAACGCTAGATATGGGGGACGACATCAGGGAGACACAGAGCGGGACATCGGCCGGAAGCGCCGAGTACGGGGCGAAGGATATACAGGTTCTCGAAGGTCTGGAAGCGGTCAGAAAACGGCCCGGAATGTACGTGGGCGATCAGAGTTCGCGCGGGTTGCACCATCTCGTGTACGAGGTGGTTGATAACGCCATAGACGAAGCGCTCGCCGGATTCTGCGACAGGGTGGACGTGGTTATTCATCCTGACGGCAGCGTGTCCGTAAAAGACAACGGGCGCGGCATACCGACCGAGTATCACGAGGGCATGGGCAAATCGGCGGCGGAAGTCGTCATGACCGTCCTGCACGCCGGAGGAAAGTTCGACAAGGGAGCTTATCAGGTATCGGGAGGGCTTCACGGCGTCGGCGTGTCGGTGGTGAACGCTCTGTCCAGGTGGCTTGAACTCAGCATCGAGCGCGACGGCGGGAAATATACCCAGAGATACGAACGCGGCGTACCGGCGGCGGAATTGACGCGAATCGGTGATTCGGGCGGGCATGGCACCGAGGTCCGCTTTCTCGCCGACGACAAAATATTCGCCGATACCGAGTATTCCGCCGACATATTGAAGGGCCGTCTGCGAGAACTGGCGTTTCTGAACCCGGGCGTCACCATAACGTTCGACGATCGCAGGGCGGAAACCGGGGACACGTCCGCGCGCACATACTGCTACGAGGGCGGCATACGTTCTTTTGTGGAATACCTGAACCGCGGCAAGGACACGGCTTTCAAGCCCCCGCTTTACATTAGCGGCTCGAAGGAGGGTACGACGGTCGAGGTAGCTCTCCAGTATAACGACACATTCATCGAGCGCGTGTTCGCGTTCGCCAATCTCATAAATACAATCGAGGGAGGCACCCACGTTTCGGGCTTTCGCACCGCGCTTACCCGCGCTATAAACGACGAGGCCAGGCGCTCCAAACTTCTGCGCGAAAAGGACCCCAATTTCACGGGCGAGGACCTCAAAGAAGGCCTCACCGCGGTCATATCCATAAAATTGCTGGAACCGCAGTTCGAGGGGCAGACGAAGACAAAGCTCGGAAACGGCGACGTCAAGGGCATAGTCGATTCCATAGTTTACGAGGGAATGAAAATAGCGCTGGAGGAAACGCCGGAGATACTCAAGCCCATATGCGAGAAAGCCATAAAGGCCCGTCAGGCGCGGGAAGCCGCGCGCAAGGCCCGCGACCTCGTGCATAGGGGCAACCCGATGAACAAGCTGGATCTGCCCGGCAAGCTCGCTGACTGCTCCAATCGCGACCCGGCCGAGAGCGAACTCTACATAGTGGAGGGAGAAAGCGCGGGAGGCAGCGCCAAACAGGGCAGAGACAGGGGCTTTCAGGCTATACTGCCGCTGCGGGGCAAGATACTCAACGTCGAAAAAGCGCGGCTCGACAAAATCCTTTCAAACGACGTCATACGGAGCATCGTGCAGGTTCTCGGCTGCGGCATAGGGGACTCGTACAATCCGTCGAGACTGCGCTATCACAAGATTTTCCTGA
>JAITAT010000174.1 GCA_031283975.1 Synergistaceae bacterium | reverse complement strand
CCGACGGTTTCGGCTGGGGCGCCGGCGCGGTGATGACGCATACGGAGCTTGAGCGGCGTCTGCGCGAGCCGGGCGTCCCGGCTGATTTGCGCGGCGTGGCGATGATTCAATGCGTCGGTTCGCGCGATACAAAACGGCCGTACTGTTCGCGTGTGTGCTGCGGGCAGGCTTTGAGGAACGCGATATATATCAGGCGCGAATACCCCGGCACGGAGGTTGTGATAATGTTCCGCGAAATGCGCAGTTACGGTGTGAACGAGGATTTGTACACCGAGGCGAGAAAGCTCGGCGTGCGGTTCGTACGTTTCGCGGACGACGATTACCCGTCGGTCGAGACAAAGGGTTCGCGCGTTCTGGTGAAAGCGAGAGACATCATACTTGGTTCAGAGATAACCTTTGAAGCCGGTATTTTGTCGCTCGCCGCGGCAATGCGGCCGAATACGGAGGATAATTTGCGTCTTGCCCGGATGCTCAAGGTACCGCTGAATCAGGACGGTTTTTTTCTCGAAGCCCACGCGAAACTGCGGCCCGTCGATTTTGCGACAGAGGGAGTCTACCTCGCCGGTTTGGCCCACAGTCCCAAGGGGCTTCGTGAGTGCGTCGTTCAGGGCCGCGCCGCGGCGGCTCGCGCGGCCACTGTTTTGAGCAGGGATTTTCTGGAAACAGACGGCGCCGTCGCCAAGGTCGACGTCAATTTCTGTTCGGCGTGCGGAGCGTGCGCGGATGTGTGCGCGTATGGGGCCGTAAGTGTTGAGGATGTCGTTATACGGCGCGTGACGGTGAGAAAAGCCGTGGTAAACGAGGTCCTGTGCAAGGGGTGCGGGACGTGCGGCGCGGTCTGCCGCTGCGGGGCGATAGACGTGAACGGTTTCAGCGACGCGCAGGTCGTCAGCGAGCTGGAATACCTGCTTCGCGGCGCGCCCTGCGGATGCGTGTGAGGCTGTGGGGAGATGAACGCCTGGACACCTGTTATAGTGGCGTTTCTCTGCAACTGGTGCAGTTACGCCGGGGCCGATCTTGCGGGAACAGGCCGCCAGCAGTATCCTCCCAACATCAGAATAATACGTGTTCCCTGTTCGGGGCGGGTGAATCCGATGTTTATAATAAAGGCGCTCGTCGACGGAGCTGACGGAGTGATGGTGAGCGGCTGTCATCCGGGCGATTGTCACTATCTCGCGGGCAATTTATACGCCCGGCGCAGATTCGCTGTGCTGAAAAAACTGCTCGTCACAGCGGGAGTGGAGCCGGACAGGGTTCATTTCACATGGGTCAGCGCCAGCGAGGGAACGAGGTTCGCCGAGGTCGTGCGCGGCGTCACGGAAGCGGTTACGGCGCTAGGCCCTAATAAGATGACCGGAGGCGGCGCCGGTGAGCTTTGAACTCCAGGAAAAATCGCTTCGCGAGTTGTGCGAATCACTGCTGCGCGACGGAGTCGCCGAAATTGTAGTCGGTTTCGGGGAGAGCGCGTTCGCTTCGGGCATAGCGGTTCCGATAACCGTCAAAAAACCGGAGGATGCGGCAAAGCTTTCGTGGAACTCGAGATGCGTCCCCAGCTTAGCGCGGTATATAGCCGGCCGAAAGGGTGTCGCGGCCCTGGTCGCCAAACCGTGCGACGCCCGCGCTGTGGCTTCTTTGATAGCTGAAAGACAGCTCGATAGAGATAATATTTATATAATAGGGATGGAGTGCGCCGGAATGACGGACGCGGACGGATCGGCGCTCGCTGCCTGCGCGGAGTGTTCCTCCAGGCGGGCGCCTGTTTTCGACAGCGAAATAACTGGTGCGCCGGAGGCTTTTGACGCGCCAGATGAGCGAAGCGCGGGGGAAAATTCCGCCGACCGTTTCCGCGGGGAGATGGACAAGTGCATTCTCTGTTTTTCGTGCAGGCAGGCTTGTTACGGCTGTTATTGCGAGACATGCTTCATGGACAGGGGAGCGCCGAACTGGCAGCCGTCGGAGCCGGACATCGGAGCGAAGATGATATATCATCTCGGCAGGGCTATGCACCTCGCCGGGCGCTGCGTGGAGTGCGGGGCGTGCGAGAACGTCTGCGCGTCCGGCGTCAATATCCGCTATCTGATAAAGTCCGTCACGGATTTCATCGAGTGCGAATACGGTTTTCACGCCGGAATGGATACGAAAACGCTCCCCGCGCTTCAAACGTACAGCGCGAGCGACGGCGAGCCCGGTTTCTGGGGGAAAAATAATGAATGACACGCTGACAAAGGACGGGATAATAGCGTTTCTCTCGTCGCTCGCCGTGAAAATGAGGGTCGCAGGTCCGGTTCGTGACGCGAAAGTCACCGAGTATCGCGCCGCGCCGCCCGAAGCGTTTTCCTTCGGCGACGGAGTGAGCTATAAATCGCCGAAGGAATTTTATTTCCCTCAGACCGAGAAAATGATTTCTTTCAGGGGCGGAAAGGCGATTGCCGAGGAAGCCCCTGTTCCCGCGGCCGTATTCGCGGCGAGGGTGTGCGATCTCGAAGCGCTTCGCGTAATGCGCGAGGTTTTTTTGAGCGGGCGCTACAAAGATCCGTTTTTCGAGCGGCGCCTGGAAAAAAACCTGATCATCGGCATGGCGTGCGTTTCCAAAAAACCCGGCTGTTTCTGCGACGATTTGGGGTTCGACATGAAATTTTCCGATTTCTGCGACATGATGCTCGAACCGGCCGGCGAAGACAGTTTCAAGGTGACCGGTTTGAGCGAAAAGGGGGCGGCGGCGCTTTGGGAGTACGCGCGGGTGAAAATCGAATGCGACAATTCGCGGCGCGCGCTAACATCTAAACCGGCGCTCCGTCTGAATAAACAAACACGGGAGACTGAAATTTTCGGGATGATTGACTGGGAGGACATGTTGAGCGCGTGCCAGGGATGCGGCATGTGTACCTATATATGCCCGACGTGTCACTGTTTCGAGTTCAAGGATGTGAGCGAGGGCGAAGCGACGAGCCGATACCGTTGCTGGGACAGTTGCATGTACCCCCGCTTTACCCTTCACGCATCCGGTCATAATCCGCGCGCCGCGACATCCGAACGTTATCGTCAGCGGGCGCTGCACAAATATCTTTACGTAATGCAAAACACGGGCATGGTGGCCTGTACCGGCTGCGGAAGGTGCGTGAGGAGCTGCCCCGCCGGCATAAATATCAAAAAGATCGTGGAAGCTCTGATGGAGGCGGGAGCGTGAATATCTGCGAAAACCCTTATCTGCCGGTCAGGGCGAGGATAGAGAAGATAATACAAGAGACGTCGTCGCCAGAACTGGATGTCAAAACCTACAGGCTGAAAATCACGGACGGCGGAGTAATGGAATTTATGCCCGGCCAGTTTGTCGAGTTCAGCATACCAGGCGCTGGCGAATGTCCGTTCGGTTTTTCGTCGTCTCCCCTGAATCGCGATTATTTTGAGATAACGATAAAGCGCGCGGGCCGTGTGACCGATATGATACACAGCCTGAGGGAAGGCGATTTCGTATGGATACGCGGTCCCTTCGGCAATGCGTTTCCGCTGGAGCGCATGGAAGGAGGCGGCCTTCTCTTTATCGCCGGCGGTCTTGGGCTCGCGCCGCTGAGGCCTTTCATACTGTACGCGCTGAACGGTGCGAACCGCGCCAAGTACGGTAAAATTGAAATGCTGCTGGCGGCCCGGACGGGCAAAGACCACTGTTTTACCTACGAATACGACGATTGGGCCCGGAACGGGGGCGCGAATATCCGTCTCGCCATAGACAATCGGGAACATGGGTGGGACGGTCTCGTCGGTTTTCCCCACGTTTTGATTCGGGATATTCCGCTGGATTTGAGCGGTTTTCACGCGATACTATGCGGTCCCCCGATGATGATAAAAGCCGTGCAAGGCGTGCTGATGGAACTTGGAATGCCAGCGG
>JAITAT010000133.1 GCA_031283975.1 Synergistaceae bacterium | reverse complement strand
ATCGGTGTGAATGAGGCAAAGGTCGACATGAAGTATATGGAGGCTTCCATAAACGAACTCGCGACGATAACGGGCCAGCGTCCCATGATGAAACGAGCCCGCAGATCCGTGGCAGGATTCAAGGTACGAGAGGGAATGCCCGTGGCGTGCTGCGTCACGCTCCGTTCCACCAAAATGTGGGAGTTCGCCGATAGACTCATAAGCGTGGCGCTTCCGCGAATCAAGGACTTTCAGGGCGTTGGGCGCCGCGGTTTCGACGGGAGAGGGAACTACAATCTCGGTCTGCGCGAGCAGCTCATTTTCCCGGAGATAGAGTACGATAAGGTCATCCGCATGCGCGGTATGAACATATCTTTCGTAACCAGCGCACCCACGGACGAGGAAGCGTTCGCGCTTCTGTCCGAACTGGGGATGCCTTTCAACAGGTAGGGAGGAGCTATACGATGGCGCGCAAAAGTTTGGAGAACAAGGCCCTCAGGGAACCGAAATTCAAGGTGAGAAAATATAACCGCTGCCCGATTTGCGGACGTCCGCGCGGGTATATGCGGATGTTCAATATGTGCCGCTGCTGCTTCAGAAGCCTGGCACGCGAGGGAAAAATTCCCGGCGTTGTCAAGTCCAGCTGGTAGAGCGGGAAGGAGTGAAGGCGATGCATGTCACAGATCCTGTGGCGGATATGCTCACTCGCATTCGCAACGCGAACACCGTCTTTCATGAGATGGTCGATATGCCGATGAGCAAACTGCGCCTCGAGATAGCCAAAATTCTCAAGGACGAAGGTTATATCCGCAACTATAAAACCGTAACGGATCCCAAACTGCCCGTACCTACGCTGCGGGTCTACATGAACTACGGCTCGGGGCGGGAGAGGGTCATTCAGGGGGTTCGCCGCATAAGCAAACCGGGCCGCCGTATTTACGTACACAGGGAAGACGTTCCCAAGGTCATGGGAGGTCTTGGAATCGCGCTCATTTCCACGTCGAGCGGTCTTATGACGGACGCCGAGGCGCGCAGGCGCGGTCTCGGCGGCGAAGTCATGTGCTACGTCTGGTAGGAGGGAGCGGGTTATGTCTCGTATTGGACGCAAGCCCATTTCACTGCCGAAAGGCGTCGATGTGAAGATAGAGGGCAAAGAGGTTACAGTGAAAGGCGCCAGGGGCACGCTTCAATTCGGGGTGCTGCCCGACATTACGGTTGAATTGCGGGACGGACGCATAATCGTTGCCAGAGGTAACGACGAAAAACACAACCGCGCTGCGCACGGCATGACGCGAGCCATTCTGAACAACATGGTGACGGGCGTCAGCCAGGGTTTCGAGCGTGTGTTGGAGATTATCGGCGTCGGTTACAGGGCTCAGATGCAGGGGCAAAACCTCGTCATGGCGCTTGGTTTTTCCCATCCTGTGGAAGTGACGCCTCCGGCGGGCATAGAGTTTGCCGTCGACGGACCGACGAAAATTATAGTCCGCGGTATCGACAAACAGGCCGTCGGGCAGGTCGCCGCCGATATCAGGGCGTACAGGCCGCCCGAGCCGTATAAGGGCAAGGGCATCCGTTACGCCGGGGAATACGTTATCCGCAAGGCCGGCAAGGCCGGCGGCAAATAAATTGCGAGGTGATCTCAGATGATTAAAAATCGCAGCAGAAACGAAATGCGAATACATCGTCATCGCCGCCTGCGCAAACGCCTCGCCGGCACTCCGTCATGCCCGAGGATTTCCGTGTTTCGCAGCCTGAAGCACATTTACGCGCAGATAATCGACGATGAAGCCGGCAATACCATCGCGTCCGCCTCTACCGTGGATAAATCCCTCTCGGAATCTCTCGATGGCGGATCCGATACGGAAGCGGCGAAAGCGGTGGGGCGGCTTGTTGCCGAGAGGGCAATTTCCAAAGGTATTTCGAAGGTTGTTTTCGATAGAGGCGGCCATCTCTTTCAGGGTCGCGTCAAGGCGCTAGCTGACGCCGCGCGCGAAGCCGGCCTGAATTTTTAGGGAGGGAAGAATTTGGCAACTCAAAAAGAACAGCAGAATAAAAATTACAGCTCGCGCGGTATGGAACTCGCGGAGCGAGTGGTCTCCATCAACAGGGTAAGCAAGGTCGTAAAAGGAGGCAAGCGCTTCCGTTTCTCGGTTCTGGTGGTCGTCGGAGACGGCATAGACCAGGTGGGCATAGGCATGGGCAAGGCCCGAGAAATCTCCGAGGCTGTCCGCAAGGGCATAGACCACGCGAAAAAGAACATAGTGGATATGAAAAAGTCGGGGAACACTATTCCTCATCCCATTCAGGGTAAATTCGGCGCCGCCGAAGTACTCATCAGGCCGGCGGCCCCAGGAACCGGAGTCATCGCCGGGGCGGTGGTGCGCGCTATCATGGAACTCGGAGGGGTGAAGGACGTTTTGACGAAAGTCATCGGGCGCACGTCCAATCCCGTCAACGTTGCTTACGCAACTCTCGAGGCCGTAAAGGGGCTTCGGACGGCGGAAGAGGTTCGCCGGCTCCGCGGCCGCGATACTCTGGCGCCAGTTTAAGGAGAGCCGGTCATGTCGAAGATAAGAGTCACATGGAAGAAGAGCGCTATCGGACGTCCTGACATACAGGCCCGTACAATCAGGGCGCTTGGACTGCATCGTCTGGGAGAAACGGTGGAGCATGACGATACTCCGCAGGTGCGCGGCATGATCCAGAGCGTGATACATCTGGTCGAGTGGACGCAGAGCGGGCAGGAAGGTGATAGGGTATGAATCTTCATGAATTGTCCCCGGCGCCGGGTTCAAATCGTAAACCCAAACGTCTTGGAATGGGCGTTGGCAGCGGAACTGGGAAAACCGCGGGCAAAGGGCACAAGGGTCAGAAAGCGAGAGCGGGGCGCAGCGTGTCTCTGCGTTTCGAGGGAGGCCAGATGCCGCTGTCCCGCAGGATCCCCAAAAGAGGTTTCAGCAACTTCAGATTCGCCAAAAATTATGAAACGGTGAACGTCAAAGAACTCGAAGAGAAGTTCGAGGCAGGAGAGACGATCACCGTGGAAGATCTCCATGAGCGCGGACTCGTGTCCGGCTCATCTCCCGTCAAGATACTGGGGGACGGGGAATTGACGAAGAGTTTTACCGTGATAGCTCACGCTTTCAGCGCCTCCGCCGCGAGCAAAATTGAGGCGACCGGCGGAAAGCGAGAGGTGATCTAGGGTGATCGACGGGTTCCGGGACGCGTTTCGTCTGCCCGATCTCAAGAGGCGGATATTGTTTGTTGTCGGCGCCCTTTTTATCTTCAGGCTAGGTGCCTATATCCCCACTCCGGGAATAAATACCGAGGAGATGAGCCGGATATTTTCAGGCGGCGAGGGAATCTTTGGGTTTCTCAACCTCCTGACCGGCGGAGCGCTCAGCCGCTTCGGAGTCTTTGCGCTTGGAGTAGGCCCGTATATCAATTCCAGCATTGTCATGCAACTGCTGGTCGTCATCTTCCCGGCCCTCGAAAAAATGCAGAAAGAGGGCGAAGACGGGCGCAAAAAGATAACGCAGTATACCAGGATAGGAACGATATTTTTCGCGTTGGTGCAGGCTATCGGCATGACGACGTGGCTCCGCAGCCTGGGCGTGTTGTCAGGGGGAAGGTTTTTGTCCGCGATAGCGATCGCCACCGTCACGACCGGAGCCATAGTCGTCATGTGGCTCGGTGAGGTCATGTCCGACCACGGCATAGGCAACGGAACCTCGCTGCTCATATACGCCGGCATCGTGGCGAGGCTGCCCGGCGCTATCTCCGACACGGCCAGCAGAGTTTACCGCAGCCAATATAACGTCTTGACTGTACTCATAGCGCTCGCCGTCATATTTGTCGTGATTGCCGGTTGCGTGTACCTGCAGGAAGGTCAGCGCAGGCTTCCGGTGCAGTACGCGAAGCGAATGGTCGGAAATAAGGTTTATGGGGGGCAGAGTACGTTTATCCCGCTCAGGGTGAACACCGCGGGGGTCATCCCTATAATCTTCGCCACTTCCTTGCTGCTCTTTCCGCCCACGCTCGCGAGCTTCTTCGAGGGGCCCGCGGCGGAATGGTTCAGGGGGGTGTTTGCCCCGACTCATTATGTATATATAGTGATAGAAGTACTCCT
>JAITAT010000118.1 GCA_031283975.1 Synergistaceae bacterium | reverse complement strand
TTTTGCTCCGCGGAAAGGAACATGTTTACAAGGGTTACCACAACCGCAATCAGTACAACATATAGCCCCAGATGTTTTACATATTTACTCAAATGAGCAGGCCTCCCCCGTGTTTTTGGCTGTCGCGTTTCCGCCGTATATGCGCGTCAAGCATGTTTCGCCACGCGCCATATATCGGGCAGGTGCCTCCATTTTCCGGCGTAGTCCAGCCCATATCCCACGACAAATTCATCGTCTATCGCAAAACCTTTATAATCTATCGCGGTTTCTACCTTTTTTCGCGCCGGTTTTTCCAGAAGAACGCATATCCTGAAACTTTCGGGATTACGGGCCGTGAACATTTCGCGAAGATACGCGAGCGTCAGGCCCGTGTCCATTATATCCTCGACGAGTATCAGGTTTTTGCCGCCTGCGTAAGTGTCCATATCTTTCACCAGTTTGACGATGCCGCTGGATGTGGACGAATTTCCGTAGGACGAAACCGCGATGAAATCCATTTTCACATCGACGAACGGCCCGATACAACGAACCAGGTCAGCCATGAAAATAGCCGCGCCCTTGAGAATTCCTACCATAACGACTTCTCTGCCCTCGTATTCCCGTCTGATGGAAGACGCGAGTTCGGACACTTTTTCCCGTATCGTGTCCTTGTCCAACATTATGTTATCAAGTACGTATTCGTCCGTCCCACCGCTCAAAATTTTTCCTCCTTAAGACATGTTCTCGCAGAGGCGAAAACATCTGCAATGATAGCATAATCGGACGTCTCGCGCACAGTATGTCTAGTTCCCGGCAGCCAGTTATGACAAATTTTTTCGCTCTTACAAGAAATAATAGGTGTATTATGCGCGCTCCACCACGGTATTTTAACGTCAAAATAAGAATTATCTTTTTTTAAAAAATTATTCGCGTCGGAAACAGTTATTGCGCCGGAACCATCCGCGGACGGCAGAGCCGCTTTCCAGACTCCTTTACGGCGCGGCAGGCAGGCGGGTTTAGACTCGAATGACATCGTCCACTGACCCCATTTTATCGACGCGGTTCCACCGGAGCCTATTGAAAATTGTATCGCTTCGGGAGGTTCGAAGTGACTCCGGCGAATCCACCCTATCATGGGTCCCCCGCAGCAAACCTCCGCGTCGCGTGCCCACTGAAAACGGCTGCGCCCGCCCTTCATAATCAATCCGCACAGTTCCGCAACCCTGCTCCTGTCGGCAACGGGCAGTCCAAGTTCCTCCGCTTGGCGCCTTATGACTTCCGGGAGTTGAATATCGGACAGGCGGCGCGCCGCGCGGGTGTCCCACGCGGCCAAAGCGAAAGGATGCCGCCTTTCCACCAGGCGCAGCAGTATATCCGATTCGGCCGCGAGGGCCGAAGAAACGCGCGAACATTCGCCGGCCAGCCCAAGCAGAACGCGATCGGCGGACTCGTTTATATTCGCGCGCACCCAAGGGAGCAGGCTGTTGCGTATCCTGTTACGCACGTAGTGATTTTCATCGTTGGTCTCGTCCTCGCGCCATGAAATGCCGCTTTCGCGCAAAAAACGCCTGAGATTTTCCCTCGAACAGTTTATGAGAGGACGGACTATATTGGCGCGGCGCTCGGATATTCCGGAGAGACCAGCTATCCCCGAACCCCGAAACGCGCGGTAAACCACCGTCTCGGCGGCGTCTCCGGCGTTGTGGGCCGTCGCTACAAAAGGCAGGTTTTCGCGCTCGCATATTTCGTCGAAAAATTCGTAACGCACTCTGCGCCCCGCGGTCTCGACCGATTCCCCTTTTCTACGATCATTGAGAACATCCGCGTGTCTCACGAAACACCGTACACCCGCGCTGCGGCAAAAATTCTCCACGAATTCGGCATCGGCGAGCGACGACGCTCCCCTCAGTCCATGATCGAGATGAACCGCGGCAACACGCCCGCCGTAAACCCTTCGCAGCAGGGACAAGAGCGCCATCGAATCGCCCCCGCCTGACAACGCTACGAGAATCCCGCGGGAATCCAACCATCCCTGACGTTTTCCGGCGGATACGATTTCCCTGCGAAGAGCTGTTTCCACGAGAGAGACCATATACTGACGTCAGCCCTGTTTTTTTCTTTCCCTGGCTGATTTTTTCACGGATTTGCCTTGCGTACAGATAACGGCTCTGTTCTTTCCCGACTTTTTTGCCTTGTAAAGAGCGTTGTCGGCCAGATTGAACAAAACCTCGCCGTCCTCGGTGTGTTTGGGGAAGAAACTAGCTCCGCAGCTCGCCCCCACTATCACTTTGTCGGACCCTATATCGAGAGGTTCCTCGAGCGCGTTAAATACCCTGGAGGTCATGAGATGCGTTACTTCTTCCTCGTGATCCATCGGGCTGGAGAGCAGCATCACAAATTCGTCGCCTCCAAACCGCGCAAGTGTGTCA
The DNA here is from genome assembly GCA_031283975.1 of Synergistaceae bacterium. Lineage (GTDB taxonomy): Bacteria > Synergistota > Synergistia > Synergistales > Synergistaceae > JAIRKI01. The sequence continues at coordinate 555 of JAITAT010000118.1, read as the reverse complement.
GTCTCACGCAACAGTGAACGCATCATTTCGGCCACCGACACAAGCAGCCTGTCGCCAGCGAGATGCCCATAAGTGTCGTTCACCCATTTAAAACCGTCCAGATCCCACAGTATCAACACAAGAGACGATGAGTTGCGTTTCGCCAGAACCATCTTTTGGAGAAAACGGTCGTTGTAGAGATATCTGTTGGGAAGATTGGTCAATTGGTCGAGAGTGGCCTGCCGCCTGATCTCGTCCTCGTGTTCCCGCATCTCCTGTATATCCTCACAGGTACCGACAAATCTGCGCGGGATGCCGTCATTGTTGAGTATGACCATGTGATGTACCCCGATCCACCGATATTTGCCATCCCCACCTATTACGCGGAACTCCGAGTACTGCTTCCCCCGGTCGGCCGTCATCTTATTTCCGGCGGAATTCGCTATCTCAGCCCATTTTGGAAGGTCGTCCGTATGAATGAAGCCTCCCCACACAACCGGATTGAAATCTATGTCCTTGTGAATGACGGGCATCCTCAAGACTTCCCACATTCTGGTCGAGAAGAACGCTTTTTGC
>JAITAT010000002.1 GCA_031283975.1 Synergistaceae bacterium | reverse complement strand
AGTAACCGAGCGTCTGATACCCCCACGATCCGTAGAACGGATGTTCCATAATTGGCAGAAACTCCACATGCGTGAAGCCCATTTCGAGGGCGTATTTCGGCAGTTCGTCCGCGAGTTCGTGATACGACAGAGAGCGATTGCCCTCCTCCGGGACGTGGCGCCACGAGCCCAGGTGAACCTCGTACACGGATTGCGGCGCGCTGACGCCGTTTTTCCCGCCGCGAACCTTCATCCATTCGCCGTCAGACCACCCGAAACCGTCCAAATTCCATACGCATGAGGCGCTCCTGGGCGGCGTCTCCCACCAGAACGCGAACGGATCGCCCTTCTCGAGGATTTGCCCGTCTTTTGTCGTGATGGAGTACTTGTACAATTCGCCATGCCCCACGCCGGGCACGAAACCCTCCCATATTCCCGAGCTGTCCCACCTTACGCTCAGTTTGTGGGAACCGTCGCTCCAATAGTTGAAATCGCCGATGACGGAGACGCTGGCCGCGTTGGGCGCCCACACGGAGAACAGCGTTCCCTCTTTTCCGCCGCGTTCTATAACGTGAGAGCCAAGCACTTCGTAGAGTTTGGTGTGATTGCCTTCGCGGAAAAAATATATGTCATGTTCTTTCATCAGAGAAACGCCATGAATAACCTCTCCGGCCATTGAGATCACCTCACTTTTTATTTTGTCGCAAAGACACTCCAGGAAGCGCTGATTTAACGTCAGAGACCTGAAGGGTAAGGGATTAAACCCTGATTGCGTTTGTGTCCCAAAACGAGCCCCCCGTATCGAGATTACCGGCTTTCGTCTTTCGCGGCGAGAACTATCGACGCCAAAAGCAGCGCGAACCCCAGAAATTTTATCGGAGCCGGAACCTCGTCGAACAGATAATACGCCAGGATGGCGCTTCCTATCGGTTCGCCCAGCAGCATAATACCCACGAAACCGGAGCTGAAATGTCCGAGTGCCCAGTTATAGCTGGTATGGCCCATGACCTGCGAAAATACGGCGAGCCCGACGAACGCCCGCCATGTTGTAGCGTCGTACCCGGTTACCGGATACCCCATCGCCAGAACCGCGCACCATATGACTATAGCGGCGCTGCCGTAGCAGAGGGTCACGTAGGAGACCATTCCCAGCTTTTTCCTGACCTCCTTACCGCACATGATGTACGCCGCGGCGGCTATCGCTCCCGCCACGGCCAGGGCGTCCCCGAAAAGAACCGTTTTATCGAGCGAGATATCGCCATAACCCACTATGGCTGCGCCCGCAACGCTCAAACAAACGCATAACCACATTACGCGGCTCAACCGCGAGATGCCGAGGGCGACGCTGAAAATCGCCACCCATATCGGTATCGTCCCGACCAGCATTACGCTGGACGCCACCGATGTGTAGTCGAGAGACGCGATCCATGTGGCGAAATGCAGCGCGAGGAATACACCGGACAGAGCCGACAGAGCGAGGTCCTTTTTCGTCAGCCGGGCATATTCATCGCGGTAAAAAAACAGGGAAACCGGCACGAACATAAGCGCTGAAATGCCTACCCGGTACGCGCTTTTGACGATAGCCGGAGCGTTCGCCATGCGCGCCAGTATGGAGCCGGACGATATACACATCATGCCGATCGTAAACACTATGACTGGAACAGCGCGGTTCGCAACCGTTTTGCTCATACGGCATCATCAACCTTTCGGCATTGTATGGCCCATATTATATAATTGGTTTATACTATAAAGAAAGAATCAAAAACTTGCAAATAACAAATAAATCAAATATTTATCGCATGGAGGAGAAAATAATGGATGTTAAAGACGCCGTGTCCGGTATCCTTGAGGAAACCGGCGGGTTGTTGCGGCTCAAGCCGGCGTGGGTGTCCCGTATATTCCTGCCCCCCGGCAAACGCCTCGGCCTGCCGGATGAGGCTTATGACGCGGGCGAACGCGGATACCTGACCGAACGATGGCTCGGCTCGACCACCGAGGCCGAAAATCCGATACATACCCCAAACGAGGGGCTGAGTTTCATCGACGCGCCTGACGGAGCGGAAATAACGCTGAAAGACGCCGTCGAGGCCCTGCCCGGCGAAATAATGGGGAACGAGTACGCGGTTCTGCACAAGGGGCTGGGGCGGCTGCCAAAAATTTTCGACAATGCCGACAGGCTGCCGTTCCACATCCATCAAAGGCAGGAGGACGCGGAAAAACTCGGCAAAAAATCGAAAGAAGAGTCGTACTACTTTCCGCCGGGATTCCCTATGGGGCCTCATCCGGAGACGTTCTTCGGCCTTCATCCTTTCATAGTCCGTGAAAACCGCAAGGATATACTGGTCAGATACCTGACGGACTGGGAGAACACCGACAGGCTACTGTCGCTCTCCAGGGCCTACATAAACATGCCGGACGACGGCTTCCACCTGCCGCCCGGCATCTTGCACGCCCCGGGCAGCGCGCTCACCATCGAGCTCCAGGAGGATTCCGACGTATGCGCGATGTTCCAGGGACGTCTCGCCCATACCCTGCTGGACAAGGAAACGCTCACCCGCGACGTGCCCCCGAAGGAACTGGAGACGAACGGTCTGATGGCGGCGGTCGAACAGCTCGACTGGGAAGCCAACGGCGACCCGTATTTTTACGAAAATCATCATACCCCCCCGGTTCGCGTTGAGGGCGCCAGAAGCGCGGAAAGCGAGGAATGGTGGATATTCTACAACACGCGGAAGTACAGCGGAACAAAGCTGATTCTCCGCCCCGGAGCGTCGCGTCACTGCGTCGACAGGGGCGCGTACAACATTTTGGTATGGAGCGGCGAGGGCACGTTCGGCGGTCTGCCGATCAAAGGACAGAGTCATACGCGGGATGAGATCATGGTAACGGCCGGCCGCGCTAAAAGCGGAGTTGAAGTGGTCAACACCGGCGACGAATATCTGATGATAATCAAATTCTTCGGTCCCGATATCAACGACGACGCTCCGATGATGAAAAGATATTCATAAACATGAGAAACGGCGGCCCGTTTGTATCTCGGCCGCCGTTTTTGTTGTTTACCGCTTTCCAGACGAGACGGCCCTTAGGCTGGCTGCCGATTTGTACAAGTCGTCGCATGTTTCGCATAATTTGAAGAACGTCAGTATGCTCTTGAGATCGCCGGACAGCGTGGCGAGTTCCTCCGACCTCGCGGCCATTCGTTCGGAGGACGAAGCCAATCCCTCAACCCCATTGCGTATCTGGTCGCCAGCCTGAGCCGTGGTGGCGACTTTTGCGGCGATATTCTGCACGGCTTCGGCTATCTCCTCGCTGGAAGCCGCTTGTTCCTCGGAGACGGCGGCAAGATCCTGCGTGGAATTCGCGACGTTCTTGAGATAATTTATCATATTCGAAATTATGTTTTCTATCTCGGCGGACAGGTTTTGCGCTTCCTGCGACGCTTTGGCGTTATCGAGCGAAACGGCAACCATGCGATCCAGGTCGCCGCTTATCATCTCGGCGAGGTCGGCGATGTTCTTCGCGGCGACGTTGCTGTCCTCGGCGAGTTTACGGACCTCCTCAGCGACCACCGCAAATCCCCTGCCGGCGTCTCCGGCCCGCGCGGCCTCGATTGCGGCGTTTAGCGCCAGGAGATTGGTCTGGTCGGCGATACTTCCTATTTGAGAGACAAAGTTCTGTATCTGGCGCGCCCTGTTGCCGAGCTCGAGAATCGCCGACGAAGCCGAGGTGGAACTTTCCGCGACCCTGCTGATTCCGTCCACAACACTTTGAACCGCGCTCATTCCGGTGTCCCCTGCCTTCATTGCCTCGTCAACCTTACGCGCGATATCCGTACCCTTTTCCGCGGTAGTCTGAGCGCCCGCGGCGACCTCCTCGACAGAGGCGTTGACTTCCTCGCTCGACGAC
>JAITAT010000261.1 GCA_031283975.1 Synergistaceae bacterium | reverse complement strand
CGAAACGGGTCGCGCCGTTTTCCGCGAGGGCGTAGAGTCGATGCTGCTCTGTCTCGCTCCTTTCTGCCCGCATATCTGTGAGGAACTGTGGCGGATGATGGGAAACAGCGGGCTTCTCGCGAAGGCGAAATGGCCCGCGGCGGACGGGGAGGCGCTGACGGTCGATTCGGTCACCGTCGTTTTGCAGATAAACGGCAAATTGAGGGAACAGTTCAAGGTCGCACCCGGGATGTCGCACGAGGAACTCACGGAGCGCGTCATGTCCGAAGACGCGGTCAAACGCAGAATTGAAGGCATGGAGGTAGTCAAAATAATCGCCGTGCCGGACAAACTGGTCAACATAGTAGTGAAAGGGTAGTATGCCTCACCTTCACGTGCTGTCCGGATCCGGGGCTTCCTTGAGGCGGATGCTGGCGGACGAAACGGCGAAGCTCGCCTCCGCCGGCTACACCGGAGTCAGACGTCAGGAGGGAGGCGAGTGGGGAGCGCTTCTCTGTGAAAACCGGGGACGGGGTCTTTTCGACGAACTGAACGTGGTCGTAGTGGAGGACGGCGAGACGCTCGGCGCTATGCCTGAGCGCTTGGCGTCCATGCTTGAAGGCCCGGGCGCGAGTACGCATATCCTGCTCGTATGCAAGGCGGACGGCCCGCGTCCGATCGCGAAAGAATATGAACCCCTTTGCACGCTGTCGAAAGTGGAAACGCCTCCGCCGTGGTCGAAGGAACGCGACGGAATAATTTTGTCGGAAGCGCGGAAACAAGATATCAGGATAGCCCGGAACGCGGTGTTTCTGTTGAAGGAGCTGTTCGACGACGTCGGCGAATTGGCATCCGAAACGGAAAAAGTGGCCCGCATCTGCGTTATGCGCAAACGCTCCGAAATATCCGCCTCGGATGTGGAAGATTATTGTATGTCCGACGGGAACCGGAACCTGATGAAACTGCTGGACGGCCTCTGTTCGGGGAACCGCGCGGAGAGCATGGCGTCCCTTGAGGATATGAGCGCCCGCTCGGAACTGACCCCGTTGTTGTCCGCTCTCCATAACAGGTTTCGTACGGCGATGTATTTCGCGCTCTTCCCAGGCGAAAGGGCCGGGTACGCGCGCGCCCTGGGGGCGAAAGATTACGCGGCGCGCATGGCGGGGGAAGCGGCGAAAAGGTATGGGGGCGTAAAATTGCTGGATTTCGTGACGGGCCTGATACGCGTCGCCGCGAACGAGCGGACGGGTCGCGGCGCGTCGTGGCGCGACCTGAGCGTGTTAGTGATAGACCTGCTGAGCGGAGCCGGGGAGCGAATATGAGAATATACAGAGCCGCCGATTACGGCGATATGAGCCGCAAAGCCGCCAATATCCTGTCCGCCCAGGTTATACTGAAACCAAATTGCGTGCTGGGGCTTGCTACGGGTTCCAGTACACTCGGAGTATACAAACAGCTCGTGGAATGGCACAACAAGGGCGACATCGACTTTTCCGAGGTTACGACCGTCAATCTCGACGAATACGCCGGATTGGAGAAAGACGACCCCAACAGCTATTATCGCTTTATGAAGGAAAATTTCTGGGATCATGTGAACATCGAACCGGGCAGCGCACATATACCTGATGGAACGATGGCCTTTTCCGATAAGGAATGCCGCCGTTACGACCGGTTGATATCCCGCTGCGGCGGAATAGACATGCAGCTCCTGGGACTGGGGCATAACGGGCACATCGGGTTCAACGAGCCGGGCTCGGCGTTCGACAAGGATACTCACCTCGTTAAACTTTCGGAGAGCACAATAAAGGCGAACACGCGTTTTTTCGGGCGCCTTGAAGACGTGCCGCGCTATGCCTACACCATGGGGATAAGGTCGATAATGCAGGCTCGGAGGATTCTAGTAATAGCAAGCGGAGCTGACAAAGCGGAGATATTGAAATCCGCGTTCTTCGGGCCGGTAACTCCCATTGTTCCTGCTTCGGCGCTTCAACTGCACAATAATGTGATTTTGGTAGGGGACGAGGAGGCTATGTCCTGTATTTGACAATTTCCTGAAAATGCTCCACACTGTGTTTAAAATTAAAGATAATTTAAGGGGGCGATTATACTGTTGACAGGCAAATATTCCGACAGTTTGCTGTACCGGAGACACAGCGTCAGGAAATATTCGGAGGCGGCGGTAACTCAGGAACAGCTCGATCACATACTCCACGCGGCGATGGCCGCTCCGTCGGCGAACAACACCCAGCCGTGGTCTTTCATCGTGATCGACGAAAGAAAACCACTCGACGAAATAGCGTCCATACACCCATACGCCGGAATGATGAAGACCGCGACCATGGCGATAATCCCATGCGTCATAAAAAACGTGTCGGACACGAATCCCTTTTACCCTCAGGACTTGGGCGCCTGCGTGCAGAACATGCTTCTCGCCGCGGTGGAATGCGGGCTTGGCGGTTGCTGGTGCGGGATTCATCCCAAAAAAGATTTGGAAAATAAATTCATCTCGCTGTTCAAAATCCCCGATACGCTGTTTCCTTTCTGCGTGACGGCGTTTGGAGAACCTGCCGGCGCCAAGCAGCCGCCATCCGACAGGTACGACGCTGCGAGGATACATCGTGGCTCCTGGTAGACGGGTGTGGCCGGTTCATCGAAGGACGTCAAAAAAACCAACGCGGCGAGGCGTCTCGACGAACTGAACATTCCCTACGAGATAATTCATTTTGAAGCCGACGAGAGCGATCTTTCGGCCGAGAAGGCGGCGGATGACATAGGGATGCCGAGGGAAGTGGTGTACAAGACCCTAGTCCTCAGGGGCGACAGGACCGGCGTTCTGGAAGCGTGCATACCGGCGGGGTTTGAACTGGATCTCAAACAGCTTGCCACCCTGTCTGGCAACAACAATGTCGCGATGGTTCCGCTAAAGGAACTCACCGCGCTTACCGGGTACGTCAGGGGAGGGTGTTCCCCTATAGGCGGCAGGAAGCGTTATCCCGTGTATGTATTCGAGGATATGACGTCGCGCGAGCGGATAGCCATAAACGCCGGCTCCCGAGGCGTTCTCTTTCTGATGTCGCCGCGGGATCTCGTCGAAGTCACTGGGGCGGTAACCGGAAAAATCGCGCGCGCCGCGGGGCGCGCGTAAGATAAGTGTTTTGTAAATGACAAGTAAGGTTTTATGATATAAAATTACCGAAAGTCATGACTCGGACAATCCGCGATTATGAAGGAGATGGTGGAAGGATGCGCGACGTTGAAAGAATGCCGAGGCGGCGCAACTCGCTCTATGTGAGGCAGAACAAAGCGTACCAGGCGCTGCTCGCGACGCTGATCATCGTCTTTATCGTGGTCACGGCCGTAGTTGTGAACAGCACGCTGTCGCCAAATTCATCGTGGAGGGACAATGTTCTGATAAGGATGATAATCGAAAGGTCGGCGGCGCGCGACTCCCGCTAACCGCGTGCTGGATGCTCGACTCCGGATTGAGGAAAACGTTCCGGTGGACTCTTTTCACCGACGGCGTAATAATAATTCTCCTCGGCGTTTTGGGCGCTCTTGGGCGTATGTTTCAAGCGATATCCCTTCCTGCTGTTATGGGAGTCGGGTTGTTGGTGGCTGGCCTCAATTATTTTGTTCCCTATCTGGCGCTCAAAAATTCCAAATTCAGACCCGTATGGCTCGCTGCCTTTGGCGCGCTTGACACCGTTTTCGCGGCGCTTTTTCTGTCCCGCGCCGGACTCCTGTTCTTTTCTTTTCCTGTTTTGACAGGCCTTTGGATGATTTTCGCGGCCAGTTTCAGAGCGTATATGGCATATTGGAACCGCCGCGCCGGGATTGCGAAATGGTGGATAACGGTCATTTCCTGCGCGTATATGATTTTAGCCTCGGCCGCGGTGATGGCCGGCGCGGGACAGCCGATGTCCCTGATGGCGTGGAACGCGTTCATCATGACGGGCGTTTTCATAATTAACGAGGGGCGCAAGCTTTTTGCCTGAATGAGGGTGCGAGTCGTCTCGACCGGCGGCACGATACTGTCCAGCCGAGGCGAACACGGTCTGGCGCCCGCGCGTGACGCGGACGAAGCTGTGAGCGTCCTCGCTTCGCGTTTTCCCGGGCACGATTTTTCCGTCGAGACCTTGATGAATATCGACAGCGCCAATATGCAGCCCGAACAGTGGGGCGAGATCGCCGCCGCCGCTTACAATGCCCTCGATGAAAACGACGGAGTCGTCATTTTGCACGGAACGGACACCATGGCTTACACGTCGTCCGCGCTGGGGTTTATGCTGCGCAGAGTACATAAACCAGTCACGCTCACCGGCTCCCAG
>JAITAT010000258.1 GCA_031283975.1 Synergistaceae bacterium | reverse complement strand
TTCTACATAGACTACGACCACGCGGACATGGACGTTTTGTGGCGCAACTATTACGACGAACTGGCCGAGATGATCGAAGCGGGCTGTTTCGACGTTGTCGGGCACATAAATTATCAGGTGCGTTACATGAGCGAGTCCGCGCGCGCCCGCACGGATTTGTCGCGTTACCGCGAGACTCTCGGCGGTGTCTTGGACGCGGTGATACGCCAGGGCAAAGGGATAGAGGTAAACACGTCCAGCCTGTGGCGCGGGTTGGGTTTTACCCTGCCGTCTTCGGATGTGATCGAAATGTACCGCGAAAGAGGCGGGAAAATAGTCACGACCGGTTCCGACGCGCACGAAGCGGCCAGAGTGGGAGACGCCATAGAAGAAGCGGCAAAGCTCGTCGCCGCGGCGGGTTTCGACAAGCTCGCGTTTTTCAGGAAAAGAACTCCGTATTTCTATGACGCGCCGCGATAAACCGTACGACATCGTGATAGTGGGCGCGGGCGTCGTGGGGTGCGCCGTTGCCCGAAAACTGTCGCGTTACCGCGTCAGAATCGCGGTAGTCGAAAAAGAGCCGGATGTTTCCATGGCTACTAGCTGCCGCAACAGCGGAGTATTGCATTCCGGGATAAATTACGAGCCCGGAACCAACCGCGCCAGGTTGTCGGTTCGGGGCAACGCCATGATGGATGCCCTCTGCGAGGAATTGAAAGTACCCATCCGGCGCATAGGTAAACTCACGATAGCGCTGGACGAACGCGATCTGCCACTCCTTTACAAACAGCGCGAACAGGGTTTCGAAAACGGCGTACCCGGAATGGAAATCATGAACCGCGAGGAGATGCGGCGCATACAGCCGGGCGTGAGCGGGATACTCGGCCTTTGGACGCCGACGAGCGCGGTAATTTCGCCATACGGTCTCACGATTGCCCTGGCCGGCAACGCTTACGCGAATGGAGCCGAATTTTTCCTGTCTTGCGCGGTCGAATCGGTTGACGTGAGAGGCGACGGCGCGTTCATCGTCTCTGCCGTCAGGCACGGTAAACGGGAAACGCTGGTGGCGAGCGCGCTGGTCAATTCCGCGGGGCTTCACGCGGACGAGGTGAGCCGAATGCTTGGCGTCGGAGGCAAAGAGATATATGCCTGCCGCGGCGAGTATTTCGTTCTCGACAAACGGCTGGACGGTTCCATCGGGACACTGCTGTATCCGGTTCCAAGGCCGAAAGACCCGGGGCTTGGAATACACCTGACTCCTACCGTGGACGGAAACATACTCATAGGCCCCAGCGCGGATTATATCTCCGGCGGCGACAGAGAAGACTACGCGACGACCGCGCCCGTGATGGAAACCCTGAGACGCGAAGGCAGGCGTCTGCTGCCGTCACTTGTGGCCGGAGACTACATTCGCAATTTTTCCGGCAATCGCCCTAAGACCACGCCTCCGGAAAAGGGAGGCAACGCGGATTTCGTCATCGACGAACCGCTGCCCGGCTTTATACGGCTTCAAGGGATAGAAAGCCCGGGGCTCACAAGCGCGCCCGCGATAGCCGAAGAAGTGCGCGATTTGATAGGCGCTCGCATTCCTCTTTACGAAAAGGAAAACTTCATCGCGTCCCGAGGGGGTTTTACGGAGCGTTTCGCCGAACTTTCAATGGAAACAAAGGTGGAATTGGCGCGCGCCGACCCCGATTACGGCGAGACGGTATGCCGATGCGAGGGCGTGACAAAACGCGAAGTGCGCGACGCTATAGAAAATCCCCTCGGAGCGCGCAGCCTGAAAGGGATAAAATACCGTTCGCGCGCCATGATGGGCCGCTGCCAGGGAGGTTTCTGCCTTCCCCGCATAGCGCGTATGCTCCGCGAGGATTACGGGCGCGACATATTCGGCTATATGAACTGAAGATCGCGTTCATTGCCGTTTGCGGATTATTTTACGCACATCATGAATCCGTTCGTATTTGTCACGAATACCGAGTCGGAGTCGGACGCCGGGGCCGTTTCGACTGAGCCGCCGGTATCCAGGCGCCATAAAATTTCGCCGGTCGCGGCATTCAGCGAGTAAATCGTTCCGACGTCATTGCCGAATATCAGCGCGCCGTCCCGCAGGCAAGGCGACGATGCCACTCGCGCTCCGGCGTCGAACTGCCACGCGACATCGCCTGTAACGGCGTCGAGAGCCGTCATAACTCCCTTGATATTGCCGAAGTAGACTTTTCCGCCGGCTACTAGAGGAGAACATTCTATCGAGCCGCCGGAGTCGTAGCGGCGGACGACTGCTTGGTTTTTTATATCCGCGATGTAAAATTTGCCGTCCCAACTGCCGAAATAGAGCCTTCCGTCAGCCACGGCGGGACACGCCGTTATCGGACCTCCAACGATCGCGCGCCACTTCAGCTTGCCGGTGGCGGCGTCGAGAGCCATCATTTTGCCGTCGTGGTTGCCAATATATACCACTCCGTCGGCCACGGCCGGGGAACCGTAGACCTCGCGCCCGGCCTTGTACGTCCATTTGCCTATCCCGGTGGACAGGTCCACACCGTAGACGTTGCCGTCTATCCCGCCGAAGTACACTCTCCCGTTCGCTATCGCCGGAGACGACGCGACGTTATTGTGCGTCGTGAATCGCCATTTGACTCTTCCCGTAGCCGTGTCGAGCGCGTATACTCTGCTGTCGTAGGAGCCGAACACCACGGTGTTGCCGGAAACGGCCGGCGATGAAGTCACCCAGTTGTCAGTCCGAAAACTCCAGATAACTCTGCCGTCGTAAGCCGATACGGCGTTCAGGCTGCCGTCATTTGAGCCGAAAAACACCGTGCCGTCGGAAACGGCCGGCGAGGACATGATCTGTTGCGGTGAGTTGACCTGCCATGCCGCCGTTCCCCGCACAGGCGCCCGTGTCTCTGATGCGGCGGCTCCGGTGCGGGATGAATTGCCGCGGAAAGTCGGCCAGTTGTCCGCGCAAGCGGCGGAACCGGAAAGTGACGACAGAATGACGCATAAGACGGCTAAAACCATGAATTTTTTCATAATAATCTCTCCTTCCCAAATATTTCTAACCCAGCAGACAATCGCATATATCGCTGTTTTTGCCGCTGCCGGGCTCGGCCGTGACTTTTTTTATCGAAATTTTACCGCTCCTGTCCAGGGCGGTGAGGAGTACCAGCGCGGATTCGCGCGACAGGCCCGTCGCTTCCGAAATTTTTTCGAGCGCAACCTCGCCCCCTGAGTCGAAAAATCGCGCCACTTCACCTGACACGCACCGTATCCATGTGTCGAACATCTCCCGCATTTGAGGGGTTTGTGACGACGCCAACTGTGAATTCGCCGTAATTGTCTCTATCATCCGCGCGGAGACGAGTTCCAGCGATTTTATCAGCATATCGAACCTTTTCTCGTCCGCACCCTTTGTCTTCCCGTTTTTTTTCACCGCTCCCAACGCTGGCCACCTCGACTCAATCTTTAATTCATGTCTGTAAAATATACCGTGCGATTCAGTATCCCGGCCATTGCGGCGGTCGGCTGCCCGAACCTTCTGCTGAACCGTATCAATTTGACGCATGATTTTGTAATTTTAAGCGTTTATCAAATCACCGGAACGAAATTCAGCCGTTTGTTGGAATATACGCGCCTCAAATCGGTCTCCTTAAAACTGATTTTACATGAGGGCACAAAGCTGTCAATAATTACAATTACGAATCAGCACTCCGCTTTCAGGCCGATTTGTATAAAATATCGACGCTTCGATTCGAATTGCGCGCTGCAATAATGCCGCGCGGTTCCCGCGCTCATTTCGACGAAATTTACAGCGGAAATTTTGCGGCGTCCTCCGTCTGATGTACAATACAGGCAGTTATTACGCCGGGGGTTTTGCAGATATGTCGTATATCATCCCTGAAGAAACGCTCGAATCCAGCCCGAGAGTTTTCATGCACTCGGCGGGGGAATGGCGAGTGGTGGTGAAGCGCCGCGCCAAGCCCGACAGGATATTCGTGCATATGTTTCAGAACGCGCTCGCCAGACTGCTTCATGATCCTATGATGATCCGCACGGATGATATGGGAAACGGCGAATGGCCGGAGGCGAAAAAATTGCGCGCGCTCCGCGAACACGGGCTGAACGTTCCGGAAATCCTATATGAGACGGAAAATTATTTTGTGCTCGAATACGTGGGAAGAAACCTTGCCGACGTGCTTATGAACGAAAGTGACCCCGAAAAAAAACGCGCGTACGCGGAACGCGCTCTTTTGAAACTGCGCGCTCTGCACGGGAAGCGTTTTATACACGGCGGCGCGCAGATAAAAAATTTTACGGCGCTGGACGGCGAAATTTATATGATCGATTTCGAAGAGGTCATACCCGAGGGATATTTCGAGGAATTCAAGATAAGGGATCTCATAGTGTTCGCCATGTCGCTCGAAAAAGAGGGTCTGCCGTTCGATCTGGAATGGTTATGCGGCGCCTACGGCGGCCCGTCGGGCGAGGATGTACTCCGGAGGTTTGAGGATGCTGTTTTGAAATACAGATTTTTAAAATTTTTGAGCGCCCGTATATTTTCATGGATACCAATGAACGATGTGAGAGCCGCCATCGCGCTGATAAAAAAAGCGGAACGCGCGCGCGAGGCCGCCAGGCCGCGCGTACGCGCCTTGATGTTGTGATATCATATTCTTCGGTATTCATTGAACCGGCTGTATCGACCAGGTCTCAATATTGAAAACGGGGAGTGTTTCGTATGGGCGCCAGCAACAGCGACAGAGTCAAAAAGGGCATAGAGCGGGCACCTCACAGGTCTCTTTTGTACGCGAACGGATTCGCGGACTGGGAGATGAAGCGTCCGTGGGTGGGCGTGGTGAACGCGGCCAACGCCATCGTGCCGGGGCACAATCATCTGGGTTCTCTCGTTCAAGCCGTTAAAAACGGGGTGTACGCCGCCGGGGGGCTTCCCATAGAGTTTCCGACCATCGGCGTGTGCGATGGCATAGCCATGAACCACAGAGGCATGAAGTATTCGCTCCCGAGCAGGGAACTCGTTAAGGACACCATCGAGGTGATGACCGAGGCCCACGGCTTCGACGCGCTGGTCATGGTGACGAACTGCGACAAGATAATCCCCGGAATGGCGATGTCCGCCCTCTCTCTCGACATACCGGCGATAATCCTCTCCGGCGGCCCGATGCTGCCGGGAAACTACCGCGGGCGCAGGGTGGACCTGAACAGTATCTTCGAGGGCGTCGGCCGTCTGATAGCCGGCGAAATAAGCGAAGATGACTTGGCGGAGCTGGAACCCTCCGTATGCCCGACGTGCGGTTCGTGCGCGGGGATGTTCACGGCCAATACCATGAATTGCGTTCTGGAGGCTCTTGGAATGGCTCTTCCGGGCAACGGAACGATTCCCGCCGTCTACTCGGAGCGGACTCGCCTCGCCAAGGAAGCCGGAAGGGCGATAATGACGCTTGTCGAGAAAAACATAAGGCCGAGCGACATAGTCACCGCCGAGGCGATAGACAACGCGCTCGCCGTTGATGTGGCCCTGGGCGGCTCCACCAATACCTGTCTGCATATTCCGGCGATAGCGCGTTACGCGGGAATGAAGTTGCCGCTGTCCCGCATTGACGAGATAAGCCGGAAAACCCCTCATCTTTGCAGTATGAGCCCAGGAGGAAGTCATTTTATCGTGGATCTCTATCAGGCCGGAGGTATCGCCGCGTTGATGTCGCAACTGCTCGAAAACGGCCTGATATCCGGCAAGCCGATGACGGTCACCGGACGCAGCGTGGCCGAAAACCTCGCCGGCGTAAAAGTGCGCGATCCCGAAGTTATAAGGCCAATGTCCGATCCGGTTCATTCGGAGGGTGGAATTGCCATACTGCACGGCAATATCGCTCCGGCGGGCTGCGTGGTCAAACAGGGCGCCGTTCTGCCGGAGATGATGAAGCACGAGGGCCCGGCCCGGGTGTTCGACGGCGAGGAGGCCGCGTTCAAGGCGATTTCCTCGAAATCCATCAAACCCGGGGATGTCGTCGTCATAATAAACGAGGGCCCGAAAGGCGGCCCCGGCATGAGGGAGATGCTATCGCCCACGGCGACCCTGGCCGGACTCGGTCTCGATTCATCCGTTGCCCTTATAACCGACGGGCGATTTTCCGGGGCGTCACGCGGGGCGTCAATCGGTCACGTATCGCCGGAAGCCGCGGTCGGCGGGCCGATCGGCCTCGTCCGAGAAGGCGACGGGATAAAGATAGATATTCCGGCGAGGACGATAGAACTGCTCGTCACGGAAGAGGAACTCGCCGCGCGGGCGTCGGCTTCAAAATCGGCGCTGCGCCCGGCCGGCAGCGATTTCCTGGAACGTTACAGAGAGTTTGTCACCTCCGGCGCGGATGGAGCCGTTTTCAGAGAAACAAACCGGGAATGGAAAGACGCTTAAGAAAACCGAGCGTAACGGAGACCTGTCTCGTTCTGCTTGCCATATTCGCGACGGGTTTCATTCTCAGCAAAGCCGAGCG
>JAITAT010000199.1 GCA_031283975.1 Synergistaceae bacterium | reverse complement strand
AGTCTCAGGGATTTTTATTTTATAGAACAGGACGATCCTTTCCGTTGCGTCGAGATAATCCTCACTCTGATAAAGGAGAGGATACCGAAACGCTTCGGTCTCGACCCGACGGAAGAGATACAAGTCCTCACACCGATGCACAAGGGAGCGCTCGGCGCTTCGAACCTCAACGCGGTTCTCCAGCGCGAACTCAACACGGGAGCTGGAAATTCCATAACGGCGGGCAGCAGGGTATTCAAGACGGGAGACAAAGTCATGCAGATCAAAAACAGTTACGAAAAAGGCATTTACAACGGTGATATAGGCCTTATACGCGGGGTGGATCCAAATGCGGGTCTGGTCACGGTGAGGTTCGACGAGAACGAGGTTTGCTACGAAAGAGAGGAACTGGACGAGGTCATCCACGCTTACGCGGTTTCCATACACAAATCACAGGGCTCCGAGTATCCTGCCGTCATAATCCCCGTCCATACCCAGCACTATGTGCTGCTGCAAAGAAACCTCCTTTATACCGGCATAACTCGCGCGAAAGAGTTGGTTGTGCTGGTGGGAACAAAACGAGCGCTCTCCATCGCGGTGAAAAACGACAAAACCCGCCGCAGGTACACAAATCTCGGTTCAATGCTCAAAGAATCCGCCGTCCGTTGATAGAAACGGAATGTCGATGCTGAATGTAAAAAATATAAAATCGATCATGCTCACCGCCGCGCTGGCGGCGATCCTGACAGGGGCGTCCGCGGCATTGGCAGTCTCGTTCGAACCAGAGGATATCGCGCGTTTCCCGCAGGAAGGCTCCGCGTATCTGCCGACGGAAGATACCGTCCCGATAGCGGACTACGTGAATCAGGTGGTCTACGCCGAGGAATATCTGCGAAACCATTTCGCTCCCTGGCGTAACGGAGACCTCTCATTTCTGGATTTGACATTTGAAAAGATACTCAAGTTGCATAACTCTATAGCCGGCAGACAGTATTACGCGGACGGGAAAAACGCGTTTCCCCGTAAATCGATGGAAGCGATAGCAAAAAACGGCGTCATCGACGTGAACGCGACGCCAAGACCGGGAATAGCTATTTTGCCCGCGGACGTCAGGGTGCTGCCCTATGGGAAACCGCTCTACGCTTCGGCATCCGCCGCTCAAGGCGCGAACGGGAGATTGAAACTCGACGTCCTGCAAAATTCCACGGTCAAGCCGGGGGAACCGTTGGCGATATTTTGCGCTTCCGGCGACTCGAACTGGCTTTTTATAGCGACCGGAACGGTCGTGGGATGGGTGGCATCCGCGGCCGCGGCGCCTGTCGATCTGGATTTTATGGATATCTTCACTTATTCCGCGAAATCGGTCGTCGTGAAGGATAACGCGAGGGTGACGGACGGAGCGGGGAAATTTATGTACAATTTAAAACTGGGAACGGTGCTGCCGTCGGAGGATGGCGCTCTTCTGCTGCCCGTTCGCGGAAAAAACGGAATGGCCTCCGTAACGCGTTTCAAGCCGGAGACAGAAATTGCGGAGACGTTTCCCGTCGCTTTCACCCCGCGAAACGCCGCCAAAGCCATTGACGAGATGATGGGGGAGCCCTACGGGTGGGGCGGGGCATCGGGGTTCAGGGACTGCTCGGCCATGACGAGGGACTATTTCGGCCTTTTCGGGGTATGGCTGCCGCGCAACTCGGCGGATCAGGCCGTGACCGGCGTCAGAATATCACTCAAAAACACCCCTTCATCCGAAAAAAACAGCGTAATTGTGCCTTCGGCTGTCCCATTCGCTACGCTCATGCACATGCCGGGGCACATAATGCTTTATCTGGGCGTCTACAACGGTGAACCTGTGGCCTTTCACAATACATGGGGCGTCCGAACCAATTCCGGCAGGGCTGTGGTGGGGCGGGCCGCGGTGACGAGTCTGAAACTCGGTTCCGAGATAAAGGACAGGCCGGCGGATTCCCTGCTGATAGACAGGATGGACTCGTTTTCTTTCCCGATGGCTGATTTAAGGCAGGCTCAGGAGTGATAATATTTCGGTGCTTGTCCATGTTTCCTATAAATTGACGGTGTTCGCGGAGGTGTTTTCGAGTGGCGGTTAAAATAGGGTTGGTTGGTTGCGGTACGGTGGGCATGGGGTTGATTGAATTGCTCGATCGGAAAAAGGATTTTCTTCGCGAAAAGTATGATTTCGACTTCAGCCTGGTTTTCGTGACAGACTTGATAAAAGGGACGGTATTTTCAAAAGACGGTCTCGATACGGGAGAACTGAAAGAGACCGCCGCGCGCGGCGGTCTCTCGGAGAGCGGGTACGCCGGAACCGGGTCATGCGGACTCGCGGAACTTCTGAGCGAGACTCGCCCCGATATAGTCTGCGAGGCGGCTCCGACCGATTACAGGACGGGAGAGCCAGGCATGACCATCCTGTCGTCCGCGTTGAAGGCCGGAGCGAGCGCCGTCACCAGCAGCAAGGGTGCGGTGGGGCTGAACATGGCGGGGCTGAAGAAATTGGCCCGTGAGAACGGCGTGCATCTGAGGTTCGAGAGCAGCGTATTGAGCGGAACCCCGCTCATCAATCTGGTGCGAGGGCCGCTCGCTGGGTGTTCGCTGTCGAAAGCCGAAGGCATAGTAAACGGCACCACGAACTACATACTGACTAGGATGGAGAGCGGATTGAGCTACAGTGAAGCGCTCGGAGAAGCGCAGCGGCTCGGTTACGCGGAGACCGATCCGGCCGGGGACGTCGAGGGTTTCGACGCGGCCGTGAAGGTATGTATTATGTCGGCCGAATTTTTCGGGTCCGCTCTCTCCATCGATGAAGTCCGCCGCGCCGGCATAACCGGCGTTACCGAGGCCGACGTCGCGAACGCGGCGAGGTCGGGCAGGAGGATAAAGTTAATCGCCGGAGTGAGCCGCGCCGGGGAATCGGTCTCGGGTTACGTCGAGCCGCGCGCCGTCGATCTGGCAAACCCGCTCGCGTCGATCTCGGGCGCGGCGAACGCCGTCACCCTGACGACGGACAATCTGGGCGAGATAACCGTATCCGGTCCGGGGGCCGGGAAAAAAGAGACGGCGCAGGGTATCCTCTCCGACATGCTCGAAATTGTCTCGCTGCGCTCGGCTGGTAAATGAAAAAAGAGGTGTTTCTTAGATGGGCCTGATCGTTCTGGCAGTCGTTATTGTATTGATCGTGCCGATAATCAGCGCCGTGAAGATATTCGACGTAGGATCGAAGATTTCCGATCTGGAAAAGTCGATATCAGGCCTCAAAAATGAAATAATATCTCTTGACGCGGCGATACGCGGCGGGATAACTCGGTACGACGGCGCGCCGTTTCATGATTCCGGGGATAGCGGCGTCACTGAACCGACAACCCCGGAGTATCGATTTGACGAACAAACGCCGGAAGAGATCGTTTCAATCGGGAATCCGGAGGCGGCGGAACCGCTCCTCCAGATGGAGGCGCTTCCGGAAATTCAGCGGTATCCCGCGGAAACCGAAAACCGTGAGGAAGAACCGCGCGAGACGTTGCCCCCGAACGGCATTCCGCCCCGGCTGCCGGAAAACCACGAAAGGTATGTTCCGGTGTATGCCGAGCCCGCACCTTCCTGGTTTGCCGTGAGGAGCCGGGAGCTTTACTCATGGCTGATCACCGAGGGCAATATATGGGTCACGGCGGGAGTAATGCTCTTTCTTGCCGGATTCGGCCTTTTGTTCAGCTACATTCACCGAAAGGGCTGGATTCCTTTGGAGTTCCGTCTCGCGGGCGCCGCCGCCGTCGGAATAGCGATGACCGCTTTCGGCTGGAAGCTGCGCGAATTGCGGAGGACATACGCTCTTATTCTGCAGGGCGGCGGCATCGGGGTTCTGTATATCGTCTTCGTCGCCGGCGTGAAATTAGGGCCTGTCATTCCCGTGGGAGGCGCCGTCATAGGGATGCTTCTGCTGTCGGCTTTCACGATCGTGCTTGCCATATATCAGGAATTCGAGCCCCTCGCGCTCTTCGCGCTGCTCGGCGGCTACGCCGCCCCCATATTGGTGAGTACCGGGAGCCAGAATTTCGTCGCGCTGTTTTCCATACACTCGCTGCTCAATTTCGAGGTATTCCTGATATCCCTGTTCAGGGACTGGAGAAAGACCAGATGGGCCGGACTGCTGGCGTCTCTCGTCACCGGAGTGGCGTGGGGCGCGCTCAGATGGCGCGCGTCGTACTTCGCGTCTGTCGAGCCGTTCCTGATACTGCTCTTCGCGAACTACAGCGCCGTCGCTTTGACGCCGATATTTTCCGATAAATTGAAGAATATCGTAAAAGACGTCCGGTTCCGGCTATATGAACGCGCGGACATGCCGATGATCGTCACGGTACCGTTCGTTTTTTTGTTCCTCCAGATGGCCGCGGCCTCCCATACCAGATATGGAGTCGCGCTTACATGTCTCGCGCTCGGCGCCTGGTATCTGGCGCTCGGAAAAATCACAACGGAGAGTGAGCGCGCCCTCGAAACCGGCTGCCCCAACTGGATATTTCCCGCATATTGCATAATCTTCTCGAACCTGGCCATACCTTTCGTGTTCAGACAGGCGTCCGCGTCCGCGATATGGGCCGCCGAGGGCGCGTTTCTCATTGCGTTCGCGGTGAAAAGGAAAAAGGGCGGCGCGCTGGCGCTCGGGTTCTTACTGCACGCGGCGGCGTTCGTCATTTACAACTACGGGCCTTACCTGCACCTGCCCGCTCATCTGTACGAGATATCCGTCAGACCGGCCGGCCTGCTCGAATGGCGCGATCGGACGTCTCCGTTCCTCCTGACCGGTCTGATATTCGCCGCGGCGGCGTTGGTCAGCAGCTATTTCATCTCCCGCGCCGCCGCGGAGCCGCCGCCGGCCGTCAAAATCCGCGGCCGAGAGTTCAGTATGCCGCGAATGAGCGGCATGGCGCATTTCTTCGCCGCGTATGGAACCGTCTGGTGGGCTCTCTCCGTGTGGCACGCCGCGTTCGTGGCGTTCGGCAAATCGGGCGTGGCGGCCTTTTCTATTTTGTGTCTCGGCGGGGCCGCCGGTTACGCGCTGTCGTCGTTCCCAGGTTGGAGGGCAAACGGCGCTTTCGGCGTCAGCCTGCCGCCTCTGGCGCGCAATTGGAGCGCCGCGAGGATTTTGGCTTTCCCTCCGCTGGCCGTGATATTATTGACATCGTTGCCGTGGCCGATATCGGTCGTTCCGCGATATGCCATTTTCGACTTGGGGAACATGTTTCTGAATGATCCGTGGAGCAATTACGCCGTCAACTGGCCGGCATTCACCGTCATGTTCGCGCTTGGAGTTTTGTCGTACCGTTCCGCCGTTTCAACGCCGCTTCGCGTCGTCACATGGGGATTCTTACTGTTCAGCTTCGTCTCGTACACGGCCGTCGTCTGGCAATTCTGGGTAAACGCGGTCTTCCCCCGGCTATGGAGAGGTGCCGGCAGCGCTGGCGATCTCGTCGCGTTCTTGCCGCTGTGCGCCGCGACCGCCCTCCTGACGCTGAGACGATTTGACCGCGCGGTCGCTATGAGAGACTGGCTCAAGAGCAGCCGTGCGGCGCTGTGTCTCCTGATGCTGCTGAAATTTCCGGCGTTCATCGAATCTTTCAACGTGGTACTTGTCTCATCTTTTTCATTCTACATTCCGCTGCTCAATACGCTGGAGCTGCGGCAGTTCCTGTACCTGGGCACGGCGGCGATGCTGCTCGACGCGGCGCCGGACGAGCGTGTTCGGAGAATAGGGCTTCGCTACGTCTTACCGTTCGCGATGTTCCTGCTTCTCAACAATATTGCCGCCCGCTCGGCCCTGTACTATTTCGGCGAGCGCGTCTCGTGGGGAT
>JAITAT010000108.1 GCA_031283975.1 Synergistaceae bacterium | reverse complement strand
CGTCAAAGTCGACTGGCCCGCCCCGCTCGGGCCGATTACCCGACGAAATCCCCCTCTCCTATCTCGAGGGATATATCGTTGAGCGCGTCTCTGGATGAACCGTCATATCGAAAAGCGAGTCCTTCGAGCTTTATCATCGAAACGCCGCGCGCCCTACTTTTTCAGGGCCAGCTTCAGCGGAATATAAAGAATTTGAACGATGATCGAATTGATAAAGGCAGTACCGAAGATTATAGCCATGAAAATGGCAAGCGGCGTCGGCTTGATCTCAAAACCGGAGTAGTACATCAAATACATCACTCCGATGAATGAAAACCCGCTCGACAGCGTACTCAAAAACGTGCAGACCACCGGTTTGAGCGAAATTTTGCCCATCGACATGGGGATCTTCATCAACAGCGCCATCACAACTGCCCCGACCAATTCGCTGGCGAAGTTGATGAAGGGCTGCCCCGGGAAGAACTGGCATATCGCGCCCGACAGCAGCCCTATAACGGCCGCCCCGCGAATGCCCGGCTTTATCAGCAGTAAAATCAGACAGTACATGGCGATGATGAAATTCGGCTTCATTCCGAAATTTATCACGGAGCCTACGAAAAACTTCAAAACCGCCCCCGCCGCCAGCAAAATGCCAGTCAAAAGCACGTCGGCGACGCTGAGTCCCTGTTTCTCCCGCAAAACGACTTCCCCTTTTTCCATTGCCTTTTCCATCACGTTCATCCCTCTTTCAATTTGATTGTTTAAACTCACACGCACGCATCGCTCTATATATAAAATCCGGAGACCTTGCGGCCTCCGGATTTAGTTTTCTCAATTCAACTAAAAAAAGAGGCCCGGATTCAAATCACCCGGGCCTCTCGCGTTTTCTACACAGCGAAACACCGGGCGGAGGTCAAAACCACCGCCACCAAGAATTTTTATTCAGACCGCCGTTAAAACCAAAACCGCGCATAAAAACTCCCCCAACCACAAAAGTTTCAACAGGCCACTTTATATCACATAAATTTAATTCGCGCAAGCCCGACAAAAACTCAAAACATTTTTACTGCCGGACACCGCGCTGTTCCAGGGATTTTTGCATATCGAGCAGAGCCGCGTGCTGCGCTTTCACGCGGGCTATCTCGCTTCGCAGGCGGTTTTGTTCCGTTGCGAGGCGTTCGGCGTCGTCGAGAAGGGACATCCATTCGAAAACAGGGTGTTGTTTGGCGTTTTGCAACTGCGCTCCGAGCATATTTATTTTAACCTTCAGGTCCGTCCTGTTCTCTCTCATCGCGCCCACGTTGCAGGGAAGATCGTAACTGTCGGGGTAGTCGTCGGACATGAGCAGGAGGGCTTTCAGGTGAAACAGATCGCCGCTCGTATAAGCCGAATAAACGCTCGGCCAGAAACCTTTCGCCTCGTCGCTCTGATCGGGATTCACATCGGGGTTCATTTTGCGGCAGAGGGTACGGAATATGACTCTGACCTCGTCCTCATCCTCGGACGGCGACATCGATGAAAAACGCGCCTTGGCGCCCTCGATCTGCGCCGCCTCGTGAGCCATTCGCTTGTCCCACTCCCTGAATTCTCTCTCGAGCCTGCGGTCGAGGACGTCTCCCGACAGGACGTCTCCGCTGTCGATAGCCGAACGCATCAGCGCGATCCGTCTGCGTACCTTCATCATATTCACCTGCGCGAGAAGCAGTTCGACGCGCAGCGCGCCTATCTTGATGAGATAATTGGTCTGAATTCTGGGGATGACAAAGCGGTTTATAAACTCGAGTTCTTCGTACAGCACAGCTAACTCGCCGCGAAGGTCGCCGAGTTCACGGTACAATATGTCGAAATCAGGAGTGACGTAATCCTTCTCTTCCATTTGACCGCCCGCAAATTGTTTTACCCGGGATATTTTTACCCGAGAATTCTTTATATATTTTACAATAATTCCGTCAGAAGGATACACACTATTACACGAATGAGAAATGAAAAAGAGTTATAATATTTTAGCTTCGGGAATGGGGGCTCCGCGATGAAGAAAACGGTCTATTCAAGGGACTCTATGGATATCGGCGGCATGATAAACTGGATAAAATCCCTGGACGGGGAAATCGCGGCGCACAGGATAATACATGCGCGCGAAGCGCAATACGCCGAATGGCCCCGCATAGAGCCGATGCTCGCCGAAGCGCTGCGGCAGCGCGGCGTGTCGAGCCTCTATTCTCATCAGTCGAAAGCCGTCGAACTGGGCACGGCGCATCGCGATTTCGTGATAGTGACGCCGACGGCGTCCGGGAAGACGCTCTGCTACAACATACCCGTGCTCGACGCGATAATCAAATCTCCGTCGACCAGGGCCATATATCTTTTCCCCACAAAAGCGCTCTCGCAGGACCAGCTCGCCGAGCTGCACAACCTGATAGACGATATGAAACTGGATGTGCGAACGCACACCTACGACGGGGATACGCCGGGAGACGTCAGGACGAAAGTGCGCAAGTCGGGGCACATCGTCATAACGAACCCCGATATGCTGCACACTGGAATACTCCCCCATCACACAAAATGGAAGGATCTGTTCGAAAACCTGAAATACATTGTGGTAGACGAACTCCACACTTACAAGGGCATATACGGCTCGCACCTCGCCCTGATTCTGCGGCGTCTTCTCCGCATTTGCGAATTTTACGGTTCACACCCGTCTTTCATCTGCTGTTCGGCCACCATAGCCAACCCAAGCGCGCTCGCGTCCGAACTGACGGGAAGAAACGTCGAACTGGTATCGGAAAACGGCGCTCCTTCGGGCGAAAAGCACATAATATTCTTCAACCCCCCGGTGGTAAACTCACAGCTCGGCATACGCGAATCATCCCTCATGGCGTCGGCCCGGATAGCCATAAAGGCGGTATCGAGCGGAATAAGAACCATAGTTTTCAGCAGGTCGCGCATAAACGTCGAGCTTTTGCTGAAATATATTCAAAATGCCGCCGCCAGTCAATCCATACCGCATGAACGCATAGCGGGTTACAGAGGAGGCTACCTGCCAAATGAGCGGCGGGCGATAGAGCGCGGTCTGCGGAACGGGGAAATCCACTGCGTCGTCAGCACCAACGCGCTGGAATTGGGCATCGACATCGGCTCGCTCGAACTGGCGGTTCTGCACGGTTATCCGGGAAGCATCGCGTCGGCATGGCAGCAGATGGGGCGCACGGGACGAAGGGCGGACGGCGGGATATCCGCGGCGGTGATGGTGGCGTCATCGCTGCAGATAGACCAATTCCTGTCTGCGAACCCGTCCTATTTCTTCGGCGCCTCGCCGGAACACGCGCGAATCAACCCGTCAAACCCATATATCCAGGTGGGGCACATCAAGTGTTCGTCGTTCGAACTGCCTTTCTTCGAGGGTGAAAAATTCGGGCAGGAGGATATCTCCGAGGCTCTCGACTACCTGGCGCGAAACAACGTGCTGCACAACACCGAAGGCAGGTATTTCTGGCAGGAAGATTCGTACCCCGCTTCATCGCTATCCCTCAGGAGCGCTACGAGCGAAAATTTCGTGATCCACGACATAACGGACGCGGCCCGCCCGGTCGTCATCGGGCAGATGGACCGGCGCACGGCTCCGACGCTTATATTTCCCCAGGCGATATATTTTCACGCCGGCGAGGCGTATCAGGTTCACGAACTGGATCACGAGGAGATGCGCTGCTACGTCAAAAAGGTCGACGTCGACTATTACACTGACGGAGACTCGTCCGCGCGGATAGAAGTGCTGGACGAAATGGAGACCGCCGAAAATATGGGATGGGGCGAGGTTCTGCTGGCTATCCGCCCCACGATATACAAGAAGATAAAACTTTTGACCCACGAAAACGTCGGGTACGGGCACATACACCTGCCGGAGGAACAGATGCACACGACGTCGTTCTGGATTAACCTGCCGGAGGCGCTGCCCGAGAGAGAACTTGCGGCCGGGGAAAAAATCGAGTCTCTGCACGCTCTGGTGAACCTCATGAAGGGCGTCGCCCCGCTGTTTCTGATGTGCGACAGGGGCGACATCATAGTGAAAGGGCACGAGCGCGACCCGCATTTCCGCGTCCCCACCCTATTCGTGGCGGACAACGTACCAGGCGGCATAGGGCTGGCGGAGGAACTGTTCGACCTCGGCAAAAACCTGTTTTCGTCGTGCCTGGACGCGGTGTCGAACTGCAAGTGCGAGTGGGGCTGTCCGGCGTGTATAGGAGCGGCCGTTTACGACAACGGCGAAAAACAGG
>JAITAT010000175.1 GCA_031283975.1 Synergistaceae bacterium | reverse complement strand
GAAATATGTTTCCGATTTACAAATGTAAAAATCTTAAAAACATTTAACGTTTACCTATTGACAATTAGAGGGGGGGATGATTAAAATAATTAACATAAAGTTTCCGGGCTGATTATTCGGGGAAATTTTATCGGGAAGCGGGAGAATCAATTATATAAACTGATTCGGGGCTTCCATGAGCACAATCAAAGGCCAATTCATATATCCCATCATCTTCCTTTCACTGCCCTTCGGGCGGACGATGACCTGGCATAACAAAACGCCAGGCCATCCGTTTTCTTTTTTTGCGCAAATTACGAGAAAACGCCGTCCACCATAAGCGGCGGGACGGCGTTTGACTGTGCCGGCGATACTACTCGAAATACGCGAAGGCGAAGTCGTACTCCGCGCCTATCAGCGGGCGTCCGAAGTCCTTGAGGTTTGGGGCGGACATCCACGCCTTACGGCGCAACTGGAGCGGAACGAGAGGCGCGTCCTCCAAAATCCGCTTCTCCGCTTCGAAGATCATATCCATGCGTTTTCTTGGATCTTTTTCAACCAGCGCTCCCTCCACGAACTTATCGTAAGCGTCGCTGGAGTATTTGGCGGAGTTGTGGCTCGAACTCGACGTCCATATTTCCTCGTAGGACATGGGGTCGTCGTAGTCGGGCATCCATCCGCTGTACACCGTGTCGAACTCTCCGTTGGCCTCCAACTGCTGGCGCTGCATTCTGGTGACGAGTTTGATCTTGACGTTGATGCCCAGAACGTTTTGGATTTGCTGCTGAAGCGTCTCGGCCATCAGCCGCGTTTCTTCCTGATCCTGGATGAGATATTCCATCGTTAT
Source organism: Synergistaceae bacterium (assembly GCA_031283975.1). Classification (GTDB taxonomy): domain Bacteria; phylum Synergistota; class Synergistia; order Synergistales; family Synergistaceae; genus JAIRKI01. Next base: position 3,988 of record JAITAT010000175.1, on the reverse strand, counting down.
GTCGGACGCCTTTATTTTCAACTCGTCGAGGGCTTTCGCCAAAAATTCCTTCGCCTTCGCCGCGTCTCCCTTAGGCGTGTAGAAATCGAGAGGGTACTCCGCGCCGTATTCGCCGTCGACTCCCTGGACTATGGGGAGGATGAAGCGCAGCGCCGGGACGTAAAGCCCCTTCGTCGAGGCGAGAGTGTAAGACTCCCTGTCTATGGCCCAGCCCACCGCCAGCCTGAAATTTTTGTTCCGGAGCCACGGTTTGGCCGGGTTGTCGCGCAGATTGAATTTCATCCAATCGAGCGCGCCGTTGAAGATCAGTTTCGCCGTGCCTTGATCCTGATACTGCTTGAAAAGGTTGGACGGCACGTCCACCACGTCGAATTCGCCGTTCTCGAACAGGTTGAGAGCGGTCGCCGTGTCGGATATGACCATTATCTCCGCCCTGTCGAGTTTTACGGCGCCGGCGTTCCAGTAAGCGGGGTTCTTTTCGAGGATTTTCGTCTCCTCGTGCCGCCATTCCTTGAGTATGAACGGCCCGTTGTAGACCGCCTTGTCCGCGTCGGTCGCGTACGCTTCTCCGTATTTCTCGACGAGATCGCGCCGCGACGGGGCAAACGACCCATGCCCCAGGAAGCTGGCGAAATACGGAGTCGGTTCCTTGAGATTGATGACTAAGGTTTTGTCGTCGACCGCTTTGACCCCGACAGTGGAAACGTCCGCCTTGCCGAGATTGTATTCCTCGGCTCCGGTAATGTAGTACGCGGCGAAAGCGTATTCCGCCGCGGTGGCGGGGTCGAGCAGGCGCTTTATGGTATATTCGAAGTCGGAGGCCGTGACCGGTTTCCCGTCGCTCCATTTCGAGTCGCGCAGGTAAAACGTGATGGCGCGCCCGTCTTCAGACGTCTCCCATCTCTCGGCGGCGCCGGGAACCGTCTTGCCGTCCACTCTGCGGATGAGGTTTTCAAAAACATGAGAGATCACCGTGAACGACGGCGCCGCGTTGCTCTTCTGGGGGTCGAGTACGGGTATCTCGGTTTCCATCGAGAACGTGAGTGTCTTTTGCGCGGACATTGCCGGCGCCGCGGCTAAGACGGCGCATAACAGCAGAATGACGGTAAATATTCTTTTTTTCATCTTGACGCACCCCTCTGTCTGAAAATGAATTCTGAATATCATGTTTGTAACGCGACGAGACTTTGTTTTTTTGAAATTACATCAACTCCTTCCGGCAGGCCACATAGTGACCGCCCGATACCTCGAACAGTTCCGGCGAGACGTCGCGGCACTCCGTTCGCGCGCTCGGGCAGCGTCCGGCGAAGCGGCAGCCCGGCGGCGGGTCAATGGGGCTCGGGACGTCGCCTTCGAGTATGATTCGCCCGCGTTCGCGCTCTCGCGCAGGGTCAGCTATCGGGATTGCCGACATCAGCGCTTTCGTGTACGGGTGCCTCGGTTCCTCGTAAAGCCGGTCGCTTGGGGCGGACTCCACTATGACGCCCAGGTACATGACAGCCACGCGCTCGCAGATGTATTTGACCATCGAGAGGTCGTGTGAGATAAAGAGATATGTCAGGTTCAGGCGGTTTTGCAGGGACATGAGAAGATTCACTATCTGCGACTGTATCGAGACGTCAAGAGCGGATATAGGTTCGTCGCAGACTATGAACGACGGCTCGACGGCGAGCGAACGCGCTATTCCTATCCGCTGCCTCTGCCCGCCCGAAAACTCGTGAGGAAACCTGCTGCCGTGTTCGTGCGCCAAGCCGACAAGCGACAACAGCTCGAGTATCCTCTCCGTCCGTTCGCGCCCCCTGTACAGCCCGTGTATGTCGATACCCTCGCCGATTATGTCCGACACCGTCATCCTGGGGTTCAGCGACGAATAAGGATCTTGAAATATCATCTGCCCGTAGCGGGTGAACCGCCGTATGTCAGCTTTGGTCATGGAAGCGGTATTTTTGCCCTCGAACCACACCTCTCCCGAGGTCGGCGCGAACATGCCGAGGAGAGCCCTGCCGGTGGTCGATTTTCCGCAGCCGGACTCGCCGACCAGCCCCAGAGTCCGTCCCTGTTCTATCGAAAATGACACGCCGTCCACGGCTTTCAATACGGCGCCTCCGGTCAGACCAAAATATTTTTTGAGGTTTTTCGCCTCTATCACCGGAGCTGTCATTGAGCGGCGTACCTCATGCGCGTCTTCCACTCGTTTTTCCTCGCCGCGCCGAATTCATGATGAAGCCAGCAGAAAGATCTGTGCTCGCGGCCGCCGGAATCGAAAGACGGCGGCGGGTTGTCCTCGCATATCTCCATCGGCGCGTTGCATCTGTCGAAAAAAACGCATCCCTTTGGCGGGGCGAAAAGATCCGGAGGAGCGCCGCCTATCGAGGCGAGTTTTTGGTTCCTGTCCCGGTCGAGCCTCGGCCGGAATGCCATGAGAGCGGACGTGTACGGGTGCGAAGGGTCGCGGAACACGTCCTCGGCGGAACCTTCCTCCACTATCTGTCCCGCGTAGAACACGGCTATTTTGTCGGCCATGTTCGCCACCACGCCCATGTCGTGGGTTATCAGCATTACTGAGGTTTTCAAAGTCGTCTTTAACGCGCGTATGAGGTCGAGAATCTGCGCCTGCGTTGTGACGTCAAGGGCGGTCGTCGGCTCGTCCGCTATCAGAAGTCTGGGCCTGCACACAAGAGCCATCGCTATCACCACGCGCTGCCTCATCCCTCCGCTGAGTTCATACGCGTAACGTTTGAATTGCGCCTCCGGATTCGGTATCCCGACCATGCCCAGCATTTCGACTACCTGCGCCTCCGCTTCGCGCCGCTTCATCTTCCGGTTGTGAATTCTCAGTCCTTCCATTATCTGTTTGCCTATCTGCATAGTGGGGTCGAGCGAAGTCATCGGGTCCTGAAATATCATGCCGATGCTGCCTCCGCGAATATTCTTCATTTTCTTCTCCGGAAGGGTCAAAAGTTCTGTTCCGTCCATCTTGACTGAACCCGTTATTTCGGCCGGCGGCGAGGGAAGAAGGCGCATTATGGCCTGTGCCGTCACGCTCTTGCCGCAGCCTGACTCGCCGACGACGGCGAGCGATTCGCCCTGCTCTATGCCCATGTCGATTCCGCGTACCGCGCTGACCGAGCCTCCGTATGTCTTGAACGAAACGCGCAGCCCGCGAATATCCAGCATCATCGCGTCAGCTCCGCAGTTTCGGATCGAGCGCGTCGCGCAGCCCGTCGCCGAGAAGATACAGCGACAGCATGGTCGTTCCGATGAAAAACGAGGGTATGAAGAGCTGCCAAGGCGCGAAACGGAACGACTGCGAACCGTAGCGGGCAAGCAGCCCCCAGCTTACGCCTGGCGGCTGTATGCCGAGTCCGATGTAGCTCAGAAACGCCTCGGTGAAAATGGAATAAGGGACTGCCATAGTCACGTTCGTCAGGATCAGGCCGATGGTGTTTGGTATCAGGTGGCGGAAGATGATTCGCGCGTGGGATGCCCCCAGTTTTTTTGCAGCCAGCACGTATTCCTGATTTTTGAGTTGAAGAACCTGTCCGCGCACCAGCCGGGCGGAACCGACCCAGCCAATCGCAATCATGGCCGCTATCAGCGGCGTTATGCCCTCGCCCAGAACTACCATCACCAATATCGCGACTATGAGATAGGGGATTCCGCTCACGATGTCCAGCAGCCTCATTACGGTCATGTCGAGCTTGCCGCCGAAGTAGCCCGAAACGCCGCCTATTATCACGCCGATGACGGCGTTTATCGATGCCGCCAGAATCCCTATCGATAACGACACCCTCGCGCCGGCCCACGTGCGAACCCACATATCCCGCCCCAGCGTGTCCGCGCCGAACCAGTGTTCGGCGGACGGGGGCGCGTCTATCAGGCCGGAATCGATGCTTTTGTAGTCCGTGTCGGAAAATATGGGAACCGCTATCGCCATCGCCACATATAAGGCCAATATGATCATTCCGAGGCTGGCGACCCTGTTTTT
>JAITAT010000022.1 GCA_031283975.1 Synergistaceae bacterium | reverse complement strand
CTCTATCATGTGGTCTATATTATTCATCGTCCATTTCGCGGGATGAGTTTTCATTTTGATCGCCGCGTTTTCGGCGGGCATTCCAAAGGAGTCGAAACCGATGGGATACATGACGTTATAGCCGTTCATGCGCAGGAAGCGGGCGGTGAGGTCCCCTATCGAGTAGTTGCGGAGGTGTCCCATGTGGAGAGCCCCGCTTGGATAAGGAAACATCTCGAGACAGTAGAATTTGGGGAGAGAATCGTCGTGTTCCACCTCGAAAACCTTTTGTTCGTCCCATATACGCCGCCACTTGGATTCTATGGCGCTGAAATCGTAATTCATTGTCCGCATCCCCTCCGTGATCGCGCCGCTGTGTAAAAAGGCCAATCGATCAGTGATTATAATGCACTTCGCGCGGCTGTGACAATAGCTCGCGCGCGCGGTGTTGCCGGTGAAGAACCGTTATTTATCGAGCCACCTGTCGAGGTTCGCCCTGTAGAGTTTTTGCAGGTGAGCGGCCACAGGGCCGGGTTTGCCCCCGGCGATTTTTGTGTCTCCTACGCGCACCACCGGCAGCACTTCCTTCCATGAGCTGGTCAGAAAGGCTTCGTCGGCCAGTTTAAGCTCCGAAATATCGGGGCAGCGCTCCTCGATTTTAAATCCGTCCTCGCGGGCCAGTTCCAGGACTATATTTCTCGTGACGCCGCCGAGTACGCTTCCTATTGGAGCGGTTATTATACGGCCGTCGCGGCATATAAAAAACGAGCTTTTGAGCGTCTCCATTATCTTGCCGCCGGGGCAGTACAGGCATTCCAAAACGTCCTCGCGCCCAGCTTCCTGCATTAAGCCGACCAGATAATTTATGCTTTTGACGAGGGGATAAGGGCGTCCCTCAGCGGTCGGCTGCAGCGCCGCTCCGTTCTGGTATTCCTCCGGTTTAACCTTGGGGCCGCTCTCGAATATGACGAAATGCCTGGGGTTCGGAAATGTGCCGCGCGTCACCAAGTCGCCGCCGGTTATGTAGGCCTTGGCTATACAGTCGCCGCCGTCGGGGCAATCCGCCCGCAGCGCGCCTTCCCTCACCGCCCGCGTTATGTCGCGTATTATCTCGCCGTCTTTCACGTTTATTCCGGCGATGCGCGCGCTTTCCCCCAGACGCTCGATGTGCGCCGTTATAGCGAGGGCTTTTCCGCCGTATATTCTGATGCTGTCGAACACTCCCACCCCTCTCTGTATGACGAGATCGGTGACGGGAAGAGAACACTTCTCAGTCGGGAGATATTCCCCGTTTATGTAACAAATCGACATTGTTTACATTCCTCCTGTTTTGATCCGTTTGGATCCTGTGTCCGTAGCTATGACAGGAGAAGTATACGTCAAATTAACGCTTTTGAATAATCATATGGTGATAAAATTATATTAAGTAATTAATGTAATTATTATTGCAAGAAATATATTGGAGGAATATGAATGGGCATTAAGATACTGTCCATATATCCGACGGTCACGGCTACCAGAATCGCCGTATTCGACGAGGAAAATGAGATAAAGCGCGTCGAACTGCGGCATGATCCCTGCGAGCTGTTGGATGCGGCGAGTGAGGGTCAATACGGTATCCGCAGAACCGCCGTCGAAAAATTGTTCGGAAGGTGGATTTCCGGCACGGACAGTATCGAAGCCGTGATTGGCTGCGCTCTTTTGCCGTCAGGGATGTCGTCGGGAGTATACGTTCTCGACGGGGAATTTTCCAGAATGATGAGAATAACCCGAGTCGAGGGACGCGTCATAAACCACGGCGCTCTTTTGGCTTCCTTCATCGCGCGTGAGACGGGCGCGCGAGCTTTCGCGATGGTACCCTTCGAGAGCGACGAAATGGATATTATCGCCAGGATTTCCGGGGTGCCTGGACTGCGTTTCGGCAGGCTGACTCATACTCTCCAGATAAAAAACGCGCTTCGCCTCGCCGCCCGCGATCTGAATAAACCGCCGAATGAACTCTCTTGCCTCATTGGGTATCTCGGTCACAATTTCTCGTTCTGCTCACACAGCGACGGCAGGATAAAGGATCATTCCAACACGTTCGAAAGAGGCCCGTTTTCAATGGCCCGCTGCGGCTCCCTGCCGTCATCGGAGGTAATCCGCATGGCTTACAGCGGCATGTGGTCGAAAACCGACCTGATGGAACGCGCGTACTATTCGGGCGGCCTGTTGAGTTACACTGGCAATGATGGCATGGGTTTCAACGCGGTGATTTCCCGCATGGAGGAAGGGGACGCGTACTCGTCGCTGCTTATACGCGCCATGGCGTATCAGATTGCTTCCGAGATGGCTTCACAGGCCGTGGTCTTGAAAGGCCGCGTTGACGCGATAGTATTTTCCGGGGCGTGCGCGGAAAACAGAATTTTCGCCGAAATGCTTCGCGAAAAAGTTTCGTGGATATCCGATACGATCCTGACATATAGCGGAGAGGACGAACTCGCGATGATCTCCGGAGGAGCGCTGCGCGCGCTGCGGCATGAGGAGGAAACGTGTTCGTGCGGGAGCTATCGTCAAAATGAACCGCGTGAGGTAATATACTCGGAGCGGGCGTAAAAATATGACGGGAGGTAATTTCATGGACATCAACGAAAACAGTTACAAGAGGCTTCTTGCCGGAAGACCGCTCAACGTGCAGGCCAAATTCGCGGACTCCCCTCTGGGGCTGGTCAGCGGGCGGGACATAGCCGCCGCCGCGAAGGAGACCGGCACGATAGTTCTGGCGGGAAACGCGCGGAACGCCCTGGTGATAAAAGGCCTGCTCAAGGCGGCGAAGCAGCTCGGCGCGCCGGTGCTGATAGAACTTGCGAAGTCGGAAGCCGCGTACTGCGGAGCGACTTACGAAAATATACCGGAATATGCCGCGAAATACTCCGAGGAACTCGGCCACGGCGTGATATTCGGCCTTCATGTGGATCATTACGCTATAAAAAGCCGCGCCGATCTGCTCGCCGGGGCGGGTCATCTGTCTCGGATAATAGCCGGCGGATTCACATCCGTTGCGATCGACGCCTCACATCTGGACGACTACGCCAACCTGTCCGCCACACGTGACATGGGCACATGGATACCGTCTCCCATCGGTCTCGAGGTGGAAGTGGGCGAGATCAAGGGGGCCGGTGAACTTTCCACAGTGGAAGAAGCTCTTTATTTCATAGGCGGCCTCAACGCGTGGGGCGTTTTCCCGGATTATCTCGCGATATCGAACGGCAGCCTGCACGGCACTTATGACCTTTCGGCGGGCGTTACGGAGGGAATAGACCTCGACCGGACGAAAGAGATAGCTGACGCGATAGCGCCTTACGGCGTCTCCATAGCGCAGCACGGAATTTCGGGAACGCCGTTCGACAAAGTGTCGAAATTCAGCGAGTACGGCATAAACAAGGGCAATGTGGCGACTCTGTTCCAGAACGTCGTTTTCGGCATAAAGATGGACCCCGACACGGGCAACGCCGTCGTCGAGGGAGGTTCTTACATCAAAGAGAGCGGCAGGGGGATTTCCGACGCGCTTTGGAACGAGATGGTCGCGAGCGCGGACTCTCGCGGAATGAGCAGGAAGAGTGGGGATTACAAGAAACTCAACCTTCCGTTCCACGACAGGATACTGGCCGAACCGGATAATATCACCGGCCGTATAGTGGACGAAGTCGCCGAGTGGGCCAAACGTTTCATAAGGGCGTTCGGCGGAGAGGGTACGGCGGAAAAAGTGGCCGAGGTCGCGGGCCGCAGGGCCGATCATAACTCCAGCCCCGAGAGAGTCATAAGAAGCCCCCGTTTGAAGTACGGCCCGGATAACGCACCAAACAAGGCGAAGGTTTCCGCGGGCAACTTCGACGACTGATATTCATGCCGAAAAGATGGCCGAGGTATATCGAATGGCCTGAACCGCCGTAAAATTTTACCTGGGCCTCGCGCCGGCGGTTATCGCCAGTGTCGAGCTGAAATCATCCGACTCTCGGTTCCTCAAGCCGATATCAGGGATATCACGACTTTCAGGCCTCCGGCAGGATCGTTTACGGCGATGATTTCGCCGCCGTGGTTTTCGATAATACGTTTCGTTATGGCCAGGCCCAAACCCACGCCGCCGTTGGAGCGCTTGCGCGCCTTGTCGGTGCGGTAATACGGCACGAAAATCTTATCCAGTTCGTCTTCCGGGACACCCTGCCCGTGATCTCTGACGGTTATCTCGACGCGCCCCTCATTCCGGCGGGCGTTTATTTCGATTCCGGTGTTGGACGGGGCGTAGCGGAAGGCGTTGTGTATCACATTGCTCAACGCCCGGTTCAACAGTATCGCGTCTCCCATCACCGATAATTTTTGCGTGTC
>JAITAT010000239.1 GCA_031283975.1 Synergistaceae bacterium | reverse complement strand
ATTATCGGAATGAACAATATCGTATCGAAAAAACTGGCATGAGCTGGCAGCGTCGACAAGGGAATACTCTCCAATCTTCGCCAGATCGAGGATTCATCGCATCACTTGCTTGGCCTTCTCAACGACATACTCGATTTCTCCAAGATAGACGCGGGCAAAATAGAACTTTCCATCGAGACGGTGGGCATCCACAGGCTGGCGAACACGGTTGCTTCGATAATCAGGGCCCGCTGTTCCGAAAAGAATATAACGTTTGAGATGCTCATCGACGTGCCCGACAAGATTTTTGTCGAAACCGACCCGCTCAGGCTGCGTCAAGTGCTGATAAACCTTCTGGGAAACTCTGTGAAATTCACTCCCGAACTGGGGAAAATCGTGCTGGGCATCACTCGGAAGGATTCCAGCGACGGCAAGTCGCTCTTCGATTTTTCCGTGCGCGATACCGGAGTGGGTATATCGGAAGATGTCATGAAAAATCTCTTCAATCCGTTCGAGCAGGGCGGCGCCGGAGTGGCGAAACGATACGGAGGAACGGGGTTGGGCCTTGCCATAAGCAGAAGTATCGTGAGGATGCTGGGCGGTGATATTTCTGTAGAAAGCCGGCCGGAGGAGGGCTCCACATTCAGTTTCAGCCTGTGGATGACCGAGATCGCGGTTGAGGAGCAGGAAGAAGAAATGGCGACGATCGACGCTAAGGGACGCTTCAAGGGCAAACGCGCGCTTCTTGTGGACGATGTGGCGATAAACAGAATAATAGCTATGGATCTGCTGGAATTTACCGGTCTCGATATAGATGAAGCCGAGGATGGGGAACAGGCCGTGAAAATTTTCGAGGCGTCGCCGCCCAATACATACGACATAATATATATGGACGTTCAGATGCCCAAAATGGATGGCTACGAAGCGTCGACGCGCATCCGGTCCATGGACAGGGAGGACGCCGGAACGGTGCCGATAGTGGCGCTCACCGCCAACGCGTTCAAAGAGGATATCGACAACGCGATAAACAATGGAATGAACGCCCACCTTGCGAAGCCGCTCGACATTCAGAAACTGATAAAAGTTTCGCTGGGGTTCATAAAGTGATCAAAACGATTTCAAATTTTTACCGACGCTATATCCGCTTCCGCCGATCCTGTGTGAAAACGTATGGATACGCGATCTCCGCGTTTGACGCTCGACGCGTCTTTGACGGCCCGTCCGTTCGCGTCGCTGCAGATGGAAAACCCGCGCCCCAATACCGCCAAAGGAGAGAGCGCGTCGAGGGTTGAGGCGGCTTGCGACAGAAACGATTCTCTTTTTTCTATCGAATTGACGAACCGCAGTTCGATTTCTCTCGCAGCGTCGAGGAGACGATATTCCCCGGCTTCCAATACTATGTTTATCTCTCGCAGCAGCTTATCGCGGTTCTTTTCGGACAACGAGACGGACGCTTCCAGCCTGCGCAGCGACGCGGAACGAATTACATCACGGGACGAGGACAGTATGCCGAGCGTTTCATTAATATCAGGGAAGACTATTTCAGCCGCCGCGGACGGTGTCGGTTGAGCTGTGTCGGCGGCCAGGTCAGCCAGAGAGCTGTCTATTTGGTGCCCGACTCCAGTGACCACCGGAATTGGGCAGCTTCGGACGGCGCGCGCTATCCTCTCGTCGTCGAAAGGGGAGAGGTCGTCTTTTGCCCCGCCGCCCCTCGCGAGGATGACGCAATTTACGCCCGGTATTCTTCCGGCAAGTGAAAGAGCGCGAGCGACCTGACCCGGAGCTTCGAATCCCTGAACTGTCGCTGGAACCAGCACGATGTCTATGAACGGAGCCCTTTTCGACGAGACTTCCAATATATCTCTCAAGGCGGCTCCGGTCGGACTCGTGACGACGGCTACTTTGGACGGGTATTTTGGGAGAGGGCGTTTGTGCCTGACGTCGAACAGTCCCTCGCGCTCGAGAGCGGCTCTCAGAGCTTCCTTCGCGCGCTGCTGGGCGCCGAGCCCAATCGGCATTATGCTGGTCGCGTAAAGTTGATATGTCCCGCCTTTTGGGTAGACATCCACGCTTCCGGTGACCAGCGCCTCGTCTCCGTCCTGGGGCCATGCGGTCACAACGGAGACGTAAGAGCGGAACATGACGGAAGCGAGCTTCGACTCGTTTCCGGCGATGGTAAAATAGACATGACCGCTGCCGTGACGTTTGAAGTTCTGAATTTCCCCTCTCACGGCCACGTTCCTCAGCAGGCTCGAGCCGATGATGACGGCCTTTATTGCGTTTGAAAGCTCGTCTACCGTCTGGGCGGGAGACAATGGAGTGGGGAAGACTCTATCGCGCATCCCGTTCCGGGGTATCTCCGCCGAATGATCTGGCTATCTTTCCCAGAACCCCGTTCACGAAGCCGCTGGATTCTATGGTTCCGAATATCTTTGTCAGTTCGACCGCCTCGGAAATGGCGACCGCCACCGGCACCTTACGCTCTATAATGCCCTCGCATACCGCGAGCTTTATCGAAGCTCTGTCCACCGCGACCATCCGTTCGGTGCGCCACCCGACTATATGCTCCCTCATGAGAGAGTCTATTTCCAAAGCGCGCCTGGATGAGGCGGTCACCAGGAATTTAGCGTATTCGGCGACATCGGGCAACTCCTGTCCCCACGCGAACATTTCTATAGCCTCATCCGCCGTTATGTCAGGGCGGAGGTCCAGTTCATAAATCAACTGCAGGGCAATTTCTCTCGCTCTGCGCCTTCGCTGCGGCAAAGAAGCCCTGCCCAAACGATCATCTCCTGATATTTTTTATGTCCGTCACAAGTTTTGTGATAAGTTTATTGCCATCCTCCGAGAGGATTATCCATGATATAACATAACCAACGAGAGCCGAGCCCGCTAACCACGCTATACCTCGAACGCCAAGATTAGCGAGTCCGGAGACGCCTCCCGCCAAGGCCGCCCAAAAAAGAGGTTTTTTCCATACAGCGCCGGCGCTCGAATATTCATCGGGCGCTTTACGCGTCCAGTGGATGTGTACGTTTATCCCCGAGGGCCTGAAAAACTCCGCGAATTTATCCGTCAGCGCCATCCTTTTTTGAGGATCATTCTGGTCAGGCAGAGTGATGTAGATATTGAGAAGGCTCTGATCACCGACAAACGACACCTCCTGACAAGAAAAATCAGCGGGCAGGCGGCTCGCTATTATCTGCCGGAAAGCGTCTCCGTCAATCCATATCTTTCCGCGCTTCGTTATCGTCCATAAGAAAAGCATTCTGCGGCCCCTGTAACCGGATTCGGGACTAATTTAAAGAATTTCCGCGCCCGCGTCCGCCGCGGGAGCATCCCCCGATTCCGTCTGCTTTTCCGAGAAGGTAATTCCCTGGACGTAGACGTTCACGGATTTGACCGTATATCCGGTGTAGCGCTCGATCTGGTCTTTCACGGCTTCCTGCACATCCCAGCAAACGTCGGGGATTCTGAGGCTGTATTTTACCGATACGTATGTGTCCACCTGTATTTCCGGGGATTCTCCGTCCGAAATGGATATTCGGACGCCGTTCGCGGCCTTTCGCCCCATTCGGAGGTTCGCCATGAGCCCCGGATTTGCCGGTTGAATCCCATCCACCGAGAGCAGTGCCTTTATGGCGAGTTGTGAAATAACTTCCTCGGAAATGCGAATTTTACCCTCCAGCCCTGTCTGGTCCGCGGTTGCCGTTTCGATTCCCTCTTGTTCATAGTTGGAAATTTCCGTTTGCTCGTTGTTGTCCATAATTAATGCCTCCTTTCTGATTGCCGGCTCAAAGCCGAAATATCATCCGGCGGACGGCGCGTTGGATGAATTACTGTTTGAACGGTTTCCCGCAGTGGGGGCAAAGAAGATCCTCGTCGTCGTCATAGGCGTCGGGC
>JAITAT010000206.1 GCA_031283975.1 Synergistaceae bacterium | reverse complement strand
AACGATCTTGTCAACGCGCAGGAGGACGAGCGCACCAAAATGTCGCGCGACATACACGACGGCCCGCTTCAGGACGTGACCGCGCTGATTCAGCGCATCCGCCTGGCGAGATCCGCCGGATCGAGCGTGGAAGACGCGAAGATTGAACTGGAACTCGCTGAGAAAATAGCCTTCGTCACCGTAAAAGAGATGCGCGCCCTCTGCGATTTCCTGAATCCGCCGTGGCTGGAATTAGGCCTCTCCCAAGCACTCACCGAACTCACCGAGCGCCAGTCCCGCCAATACGGGGTGAAAATATTTCTCGGAATAGACGAGACGCTGGACCTGCCGGACACGATCACTCTCGCCTTTTTCCGCATCGTTCAGGAGGCGGTCACAAACTCCGTGCGTCATGGCGAGGCCCAGAATATATGGATCGACATCAAGAAAAACGACGAAGGCGGCATAGAACTGACGGTTCAGGACGACGGCCACGGATTCGAGATCAAAGAGGGAGACACCGCCGAACTGAGGGCCGAGGGACACAGGGGGCTCTCCAACATGGAGGAGCGCATAAAATTGATAGGCGGGCGTCTCAAAATAATTTCGTACAAAGGGGAGGGTTCCTGTATAAGGGGTTTGCTTCCGTAATATGCGCGTTGTTTTTCCGTAGTGTCCGTGATATTATGATTTTAAATCATGAGGCGTGAGAAAGCGATTTCTTGCGGTCGTGAGGCTGGATAAAATTGGTCCTTGCAGGCCGGAGGTTTTTCTTCGGAAACGAGGCGATATGCCATAACAAATCACCGTGTCTATTCGATGGTTTATGTGTTGTCGCGCTCGTGGGGGCGCGATTTTTTTTGAGTTCGCGGCCGCTGGCCGCGAGAATGATTGCGATTGGTATGAGAGGTGATTGTGTGGGGGACAGGAAAATAGCCTTCATAGGGGCGATAATCGAGGACCCGGAAAGAGTTCAGAGGGAATTCAACTCCGTGGTGTCGTCGTACAAATCCATCGTCAGGGGCCGTTCGGGAACGCCGTTCCCGGAGGGCGTGGCGGTGATATCCATAGTCGTCATGGGCGATGTGGACATTATCAACGCGTTCACGGGACGCCTCGGACAGATTGCGGGCGTTCAGGTGAAAAGCGCGATTTCAAAAAAAACGTTTTAGGGGGGGGACTGAAATTATGGATATGGTCATAAACGCGGCTGAAGTTGAAAATATCCTGGCGAACGCGCGAGGTAAGAGCGATTCGGAACTCGATGGGATACTGGATCGCGCGGAAGCGCTGAAAGGGCTGTCGCCGGAAGATGTGGCGGCGCTTCTGATGATGGAATCTCCGCGGCATATCGAGCGGATGTTCAAGGTGGCGGGAAAAATCAAAGAAGAGATTTACGGCGTGCGGGTTGTGATGTTTGCGCCGCTGTATGTCAGCGATTATTGCGTGAACAAATGCCACTACTGCGGCTACAGTTGCGACAACAAATTCGTCCGCCGGCGTCTTACTATGGACGAGATAAGGGCCGAGGCCGAAATATTGGAACGTATGGGGCACAAGCGCCTCGCCCTGGAAGCGGGAGAGGACTCGGTCAATTGTCCGATAGACTATATCCTCGACGCTATCAAAACGATATACGCGATGAAGGCGGGTTCCGGGGAGATAAGGCGCGTCAATGTCAACATAGCGGCCACCACGCCGGAGAACTACAAAAAACTCCACGACGTCGGAATAGGCACGTATATTCTCTTTCAGGAGACGTACCACGAACCCGCCTATGCCAGGCTTCATGAGAGAGGCCCCAAAAAAGATTTCAGCTATCACCTGACCGCTTTCGATCGCGCCATGCGCTCGGGCATAGACGACGTGGGCGGCGGCGTACTCTTTGGGCTGTATGACTGGCGTTTTGAGGTGTTGGGTCTCATGCTGCACAATCGCCATCTCGACGAGACGTATGGCGCGGGGTTTCACACGATATCCATGCCTCGTCTCTGTCCGGCGGAGGGAATGGATATGTCGGCCTATGAAGTCCTTTCGGACAGCGACTTCAAGCGCGTCGTCGCCACCATCAGGATAGCCGTCCCATACACTGGTATGATAATTTCCACGCGTGAATCGCCTGAAATGCGCAAAGAGCTTATAAAACTCGGCATATCCCAGATAAGCGGAGGCTCCAGCGTGGAGGTCGGAGGCTATTCGATTCGCGAGAGCGGCGGAGAGCAGTTTGTGCTCGCCGACAGCCGGCCGGCGATCGATGTGCTGCGCTGGCTGATGGACGAGCAGTTCGTGCCCAGCTTCTGTACGGCGTGCTATCGCAAGGGCCGCACGGGAGACAGGTTCATGTCGCTGGCGAAATCCGGCAACATAAAGAATGTCTGTCTGCCCAACGCGCTGATGACTCTTTGCGAGTACATGATGGACTATGGGGACGAATCGTTCAAGGTTCAGGCGGATGAACTTATAGATAAAAATATTCCGAAGATAGCGAACACGAAGATGAGAGACCTTACGAAAGATAACATAGGCAGAATCAAAAACGGGGAGCGCGATCTGTTCGTTTGATATGGTTTTCGCCGGGGCGGCCGCCCCGGCGAAAAAATTATTGTTAATTTTACAAAACACCGTATAAGTGACATCACATTTGCCGCGCCGCGTCAATTATGCCGCTCTTTATCGCTATTTTTCATATAATGATAGTATTTACAAAAAATTTATCAATGGACTATTGACAAAATTGTTATTATGCACTAACATCAATTTAGCGACATGAGGACTGTTTCGGTTTCAGGTACGGAGATGTCCCGGAGATAATTGTGTAAACCCTGATGAAGGCCGCTCTATCAGTTGCGCTGGCAGCCCGAATTTCCTCCCCTTGTGTAAGGTGCAGAAAAGAACGCCTGAACGGGGATTTACACAATTTTCTCCGGGATATCTCATTCCAGTTATAAATCAACATAAAATAGCGCCCTCAGGGGTTTAAGGTTTTCGACAGATCCGCCAGGATATCCTTCAGGCCGGCGGCGCGTCCGGCGGGCGGCAAGCGCTCCAGATCGCTCATGAGGGAGAAAAGCGAAGCCGCCTGCCGCAGCAGTGGCAATGGCAGGCGCTTTTTGTCGTATTCAAGCAGAGCGCCGTTTGTACGCGGGTTTATCTCGACTTTCAGCACCCCGTCGATTTTCATGAGTTCCGACGACGCCAGTTCCGCCATTGCCTTGTCGGAGAACAGGACGGAACGCAGACGCACCCGCCCTTCCGTGAAGCTTTCTATCATTTTGGGTCATCTTCCCGCCGCGTTTTGCCCAGTATCGGCGTGAGGCCGTATATGCCCGAGCCTATGGTGGCGAGGTTGTGCAGCAGCGCGGAGCCGGCCGGAGATATGACGCCGCCCAACCCAAGCGCCAGCAGCAGGGAGTTGACGCCGACTATGAAGAAGCCGTTGCGGCGGATCTTTTTCATCATTTCGCGGCCAAGCAGGCGCGCGTCGATGATCGCGTTCAGATTGTTATTTGTCAGGACGATATCAGCGGTCTCGCGCGCTATATCCGCGCTGTCGCGTAGCGTGACTCCGACGTCCGCGGCGGAAAGGGCGGGCGCGTCGTTGATCCCGTCGCCCACCATCACCACTTTGCCGCGCGATTTCATCCGTTTCACCGCCTCGGTTTTGCCCTCGGGCAGGAGCTGCGCGTAAAATTCGCGTATGCCGGTGACGCCCGCTATGTTTTCGGCGGCCCGGGGGTTGTCGCCCGTCAGCATGGCCACATGTCTCACTCCGGTCGCGCGGAGGTGTTCCGCGACATTGAGCGCGTCTTTTCTCAGCGGGTCCTCAATGCACAAAATCCCGGCGAGACTGCCCCCTATCGCCAGCAGAAGCACGGAATACTTTGGGGATGCTTCGTCTGTGATTCGCTGTTGTTCAGGTGTGAGGGCAATGCCCTCGTCCTCTATGACGAAGTGAGCGCTGCCCAGCAATATCCTTTCTTCGGGCTGTCTCGAGCCGCGCTTCGAGATATGTGACGCGATACCGTGAGCCACGGCGTATTCGACGGTCGAGTGTTCCTCTATGTGAGACAGGCCCTCCCGTTCGGCCTGTTTAACCACGGCTCTGGCGATGGAATGAGGAAAGTGTTCTTCCAGGCAAGCGGCCGTTCGCAGCACGTCGTCTCTCGATCGTTCCCCGAAGGGCACGACTTTCGCGACCGACGGCGATGAGACGGTAAGCGTTCCTGTTTTGTCGAAAACCACTGTATCGGCCTCGGCGAGATGTTCCAGGAATTTACCGCCCTTCACCAGAACGCCGCGCCGCGCCCCCTCCCGCATAGCGGACAAAATTATAAGAGGCGTGGACAATTTCAGAGCGCAGGAATAATCTACCAGAAGAGCGGACGTCGCGCGGGACGCGTTTCGGGTCCATATATAGACCGCTCCCGCCAGAATGAAGCTGTATGGAACTATCGCGTCCGCCATTTTCTCGGCGCGATTTTGTACGTCGGCTTTCAGCGTCTCGGATTCATCTATCATATCGGCTATTTTGCGAATGCGAGTGTCGCTGTCGAACGCGGTGACTCGCACGGTCAATTCGCCTTCCTCGACGACCGTTCCGGCGTATACCGACAAGCCCGGGATGCGGCGCACCGGTTCCGATTCGCCCGTCATCGACGCCTGATTGACCATCGCGTCGCCCTCGAAAACCACTCCGTCCACCGGGATGACGCTTCCCGCCCGGATGACGGCGAGGTCTCCTATCTGAAGGGACGACG
>JAITAT010000181.1 GCA_031283975.1 Synergistaceae bacterium | reverse complement strand
GTGCCGGTGGCGATGAGGTCGCCCGGTTCCAGCGTAGCGAACATGCTGATATGTGAGATTATCCGGCCGACTGAAAATATCATGCCAGACAGAGAGTCGCGCTGAACGGCGACGCCGTTCAGCCTGGTCGTCAGAACGGCGTTGCCGGGCATCTTGTTGGTCAGCAGCACGACTGGCCCGAACGGTCCGAACGTGTCGAATCCCTTTGCCCGTGTCCATTGGCCGTCCTGATTTTGAAGGCCGCGCGCCGTCACGTCGTTGAAACAGGAATAACCGGCTACGAACGATAACGCCTCAGTCTCCGGAACCTTGTGACAGCGCTTGCCGATTATCACCGCGAGTTCTCCCTCGTAGTCGATTCGTCCGGCCCACTCCGGAATGCGCACGGGGTCATTGCTGCCGACTATCGACGTCAGGGGTTTCATGAAAATCAGCGGTTCGCTCGGCGCATCGTGTTCCAGTTCTTTGACATGCCCGATGTAGTTGCGCCCTACGCACCATATTTTGGTCGGCATGAGAGGAGGCAGCAGTTTCACGCGATCCAGAGGGTAACTCATTCTCAGCGCCGAAAATCCCGACAGCAAATCTCCCTCGATCAGGTCGACCATGTTGCCGTGCAGAACGCCGTTGTAAATCTTTCCGTCGACGGTGAATCTGCAATACTTCCGGGTAGCCGCTATGTCCCTTATCATCACGAACGATTACCCTCCAAATTTCCGAAAGCCTCCGCGATGCGTTTCAAGCCATCCTCGAGCTGCGTCCTGGGGCATCCCACGTTCAGCCTGACGAAACCTTTCCCTCCCTCGCCGAAGGATGCGCCGTCGTTCAGCGCCACTCCGGCTTTGTTTATGAGAATATCCATCAATTCCGGATTTTTCAATCCATAATCGCGGAAATCCAGCCAAAAGATGTATGTTCCCTCAGGATGTCTCAGTTTGACGCGGGGCATTTTTTCGCGTATGAAGCGCTCCACGAGGCCGCGGTTCTTTTCGAGATACGCGAGAGCCGCATCTAGCCACGCCTCTCCTTTCGTGTACGCGGCTTCGAGCGCCGCGAGGCCGAACATATTAAGCCCTGAAAGGTGGAATCGGTTTAACGCGCGCCGCATTCTGTCCGCGATTTTTTTGTCCCTCGCGATCCAGGCCGAAGCGCGCAGCCCCGCCAGATTGAAGGTCTTGCTCGGGGATATGAAAGTGACGAGTTTTTCGTCAAGTTTCGGGCACGCCAATGAAAGGGGGATGTGTTTAGCGTCGCTGAAAACGATGTCCTGATGTATTTCGTCGCAGATGACCGTGACGCCGCGTTCGAGGCATATTTGCCCCAGCTCGGCGAGTTCCTGCAGACCCCATACGCGCGATACCGGGTTGTGAGGGCTGCACAGTATGAGGGCGCTGACGCCTGGTTTCAGCGCTTCTCTGAGATTGTCCAAATCCATCGCGTAGCCGTTTTCGGTCTCCATCAGGGGATTTTCGACGACAGTCCTGCCGTTGTGCCGTATCTCACGGAAGAAAGGAGGATAAATCGGAGGCTGTATCACAATCCCATCACCCGGTTCCGTGAACTCGCATATAGCCACGGAGAGTCCGGTTATGACGCCCGGCATGAAACCGACGTCGTCGGGCGATATCTTCCAGCCGTGACGCTTGGATTCCCAGTTCGCCACGACGGCCTGATATTTTCCGATTTGTTCGGTCGGGTATCCGAAAACCCCGAATTCAAGTTTCTGTCTCAGCGTGTCTACTATCTCGGGGGCCGATTTGAAATCCATGTCGGCCACCCAGAACGGCATGAGCCCCTCTTTCCCGAAAACACTTTCTATGTCGTCCCATTTTTCGCAATTTGTGCCGCTTCTGTCTATTCTCGTGTCAAAATCATAACCGCTGGAAATCACAGCCACCCCTCCAAAGATAAAAACAGTTCAGAACAATTCGCGGCCGCGCAAGCAAAAGACGAACGCTTGTCCACCGCAGCCGTGCATTACATGGTCCGGCGTTTTCATATACCTCCGTGAGACATACTACCAAATGAGCGTGACCGCCGCAATAAAAATAACGCGATCGGCCTTCCTCTCGACATAAAAATCGGACGGGGGAGTCCCCGCCCGGTTTTTATGTCGAGCCCCGGTTTGAAAGCGGGTTTGTGCCGCGGCGCTCAAAAAGCCTCTTGGGCGGTGCGGGCGATTATTTCCTCCTGGTGGTAGTCGTCGAGGTCAACGAAATAGTCGCTGTATCCCGCGACGCGCACCAGAAGACCCCTGTGTTCCCGCGGGTTTTTCTGGGCCTCGCGCAGAGTCGCCTCGTCGACCACGTTGAACTGTATGTGGTGGCCTCCGAGTTTGAAATACGTGCGGATGAGGTTAACCAATCCATCGAGGCCTTTTTCCCCATCCAGCACGCTCGGGAGGAAGCGCTGGTTCAAAAGGGTTCCGCCGGACTTGACCTGATCCATCTTGCCGAGGGACTTTACGACGGCCGTCGGGCCTTTGCGATCCGCCCCGTGGCTCGGGGACGTGCCATCCGAGATCGGCGTCCCTTTGAAGCGTCCGTTGGGAGTGGCCGCGGTCATCTTTCCGAAATAGTTGTGGCACGTTGTCGACAGCATGTTCAGATGGTAAGTGGGCCCCAGGATACTGGGTTTGCCGTCGATATTATCGAAAAGGCTCTCGTACACGCGGCGCATGATGTCGTCGGCGCTGTCGTCGTCGTTGCCGTAAAACGGGGTCTTGTTCCATATCGTGAGACGCAGGGCTTCTTCGCCGTCCCAGTTTTTGCCGCACGCCCCGACGAGCTGTTCGAGAGTCGTCTTTTTATCGTCGAAGACGTGTTTTTTGATCGCGGACAGGCTGTCGGTTATGGTTCCTATTCCCGTACACTGGATGTAGTCGGAGTTGTACCTCGGGCCGCCGTTGTAGTAGTCGAGGCCCTTTTCGACGCAGTCGCGGATGACGGCCGACAGGAACGTCGCGGGGAAGAATT
Source organism: Synergistaceae bacterium (assembly GCA_031283975.1). Taxonomy (GTDB): domain Bacteria; phylum Synergistota; class Synergistia; order Synergistales; family Synergistaceae; genus JAIRKI01. Next base: position 1,242 of record JAITAT010000181.1, on the reverse strand, counting down.
CCGCGTAACGCGCGCGGAGGTAGTTATCGACCTCTATTTTCGTCTCGACCACATACTTGAGCTGTTTTTCGAACGCGGCGTAAACGTCCTCGAAATCGGCGAAATCACGCGCTTTGCCCGTTTTGAGCCCTATCCGTTTTCCTGTCATCGGATCCGTGCCGTCGTTTAAAGCGAGTTCCAGAACCTTGGGTGTGTTGAGATATCCGTGCAGCAGATACGCCTCTTTGCCCGCGCACCCGGTTTCGATGCAGCCGCTGGTTCCCCCCTGTCTGGCGTCCTCCAGCGTTTTGCCGACTCTCATCTGCTCCTGAATTATCACGTCGGCGTTGAAAACGGACGGGTAGCCCATACCGTGACGTATCACGCGGCCCGCGGCTTTGAGAACGCCGTCCGGCGTGCGCGAGCTGACTTGTATGTTACACTGCGGCTGCAGCAGGCGAAGCTCATCGACGACCTCGAGGACTATGTACGTCACCTCGCTCGATCCGTCGGTTCCGTCACGCTTCAGTCCGGCCAGGTTGATGTTGGTGAAGTCGTTGTATGTGCCGCTCTCCGCCGCCGTAACTCCCACCTTGGGCGGCGCCGGAGTGTTGTTGACTTTGATCCAGAAACAGGAGAGCAGTTCCTTGGCCTCCTCGCGCGTCAGCGTGCCGCCGGCGATACCGCGCTCGTAGTACGGTGTCAGGTGCTGGTCGAAATGGCCCGGGCTCATCGCGTCCCATCCGTTGAGTTCCGTTATGGTTCCCAGGTGTACGAACCAGTACATCTGGATGGCCTCCCAGAAATCGCGCGGCGCGTGAGCGGGAACCCAACGGCAGACATCGGCTATTTTGAGGAGTTCCCGTTTGCGTTTGGGGTCGGATGTTTCGGCGGCCATGCGTTCCGCCAGTTCCGCGTGGCGTTCCGCGAAGATTATGACGGCGTCGCAGGAGTAATCCATGCCCTGCAATTCGTCATCCTTGGCCGTGGCGGCGGGGTCGTTCAGGAAGTCGAGCCTGCCGCGGGCCTCCGCGATGTCGCGTTTGATGTCGATCATGCCCTTTTCGTAGATGAGACCGTCGAGGGCGGTGTGTCCCAGGGCGCGCTGTTCACCGAACTCGGTGAACAGCCCCGCTTCATAAAGGTCGAGCCACTTCTGAGGCATGCGCGCGAAAGCCTTGTCCCTCATGCTGCGGCCTCTCCAGTAGGGAATGACTGTGTCGCGGTATATTTCGACGTCCCGCGCGCCGACCTTGTAGCTCT
>JAITAT010000173.1 GCA_031283975.1 Synergistaceae bacterium | reverse complement strand
CGAAAGTACCGTTCCGGATTCCCTGAATTTATCCAGTAATTGGAGCGTCTTTCCGGTTCCGAGAACCACGCACTCCATCGGGGATTCCGCTACTATCGTCTCTATCTCGGTCTGCCGGGTCACCAGTTCGGGAAGTCCTCTCAGCAGAGCTCCCCCGCCGGTCAATATTATTCCCCTTTCAATAATATCGGCAGCCAACTCCGGCGGCGTTAGCTCCAAAACCTCACGAATGCCGCCAATTATCGTGTTGATGGATTCCTCTATGGCTTTCATCACGTCCGTGCTGGTCATTGTCATCTGTCTGGGCAGCCCCTGAATGAGGTCGCGTCCTCGAATGTTCATCGACAGATCGTCGTCCACGGCGAAACACGTCCCGATTTTGACTTTCAAGTCCTCCGCGGTTTGTTCGCCGATGGCGAGGTTGAACTGTCTTCTGGTGTAACGCATGATGGCCTCGTCGAATTTATCTCCGCCTACCCGGAGCGATTTCGACACGACAATGCCTCCGAGCGATATGACGGCGATGTCAGTGGTGCCGCCGCCGATGTCAACGACCAGGTTGCCTCTCGGTTCGGCTATCTCCAGCCCCGCCCCTATCGCGGCCGACATCGGCTCCTCTATCAGATACGCTTCCTTGGCCCCGACTTCCAGCGCCGCCTCCAGCACAGCGCGCCGTTCGACGTCAGTGGCTCCGGACGGTACGCCGATCATCACGCGATGGCGCATTATCCGCTCGATGCCCTTCGTGACTTTTTTTATGAAAAGGCGAAGCATGATCTCGGTCATGGAATAATCGGCGATGACTCCGTCCTTGAGCGGCCTGACTGCCACCACATTCCCAGGGGTCTTGCCTATCATCAGTTTGGCGTCGTCGCCGACGGCGAGTATCTTGCCGCTGTTCTGATCCATCGCGACGACCGACGGCTCCTGAAGGACTACGCCCTTGTCCTTGATAAATATAAGGACTGTGGCTGTCCCCAAATCTATCCCTATATCTTTTCCCCACACAGGGCAACACCTCTCTAAAGCACGGGAAATTTATTCACGGCCCGGTTTGCGTACGATTATAGATGATAAACGATAAACTTCAATTGTTTATCTTGGAATCCAACTTGTGGAGCATGGCTCTCGCCTCGGCCGGAAGAGAAGCCAGCAGGCGGGTTCTGTGCAGGGTCCCCAATTTGTCCCTCGTATAGCCCTTATTCTCTTTCAGTTCGGACGACCAGCTCAGTTTTTTGTTTTTGTGGTACACATCGAAGTCCACAACCCTGTTTCCAGCTTCATTGTATTCCAGCGCCATGGCTATCCTTTTCACCTGTTGAGGCAGAATCGGAGTAAGAAGGCGAACCTGATACACCTCCGACTTTCTCATGGCGACGGTATACTCCGGAACCCACGCCTCTCCCACGACAATACCGACGTCAAGCCCCTGCAATACAGTGATGAGCCTGTTGTAATGGAGGTCGAACTGATTCATCGCGTCGAACAGCGTTATCTCTATCTCGTTCCAATCGGGGCTGCCCATCGCGATGTTGAGGTACTCCTGCGCTTTCGCTTTGAGAAAGATGAGAAGCTGGCCGTATGGTTTGCCGATCAAAAGCGCCCTCTTATAAAACGACGTATATGGGACGGGTCTGTTGAGAGGTTCAGTGGTGAAGTTCAGCAGGACGGACGATCCTTCCATATTGTTGGTAAGATAGACGCATGTCGCTTCTTTCGCCTTGTAGTCGGCGGCTATCTGGTCTATGGCCGCGTCGAGGTTGCCTATGAGACGCATCACTATGTTTGGTGGGGTCGTGCCGATATGCCGGATGACCCCGCACAATTTTTTGTTTATCAGTTCGCAGAGCATCGCTGGCGTGGTGACATTGGCCTGATAGTACAAAGGCTTAGTGTCGCCGTCTCGGTCGATATGTATAAGGGTGTCTCCCTCTCCGGCCATGTTGTAAAAATCGTCGAAACTATCCGCGCTGCGATTGGACGACATTTCGGCGAGCGCGTCCATCAAACGGCCGGCATCGCCTGAAACGCTGATTTTCAGAATGGTCGGCCCGCTCCTGACGAGGGACATCATAGATAAAACCTCCTTGCTGTTTTAAAAAACACTTTCAGCCGGCATATTCGCTCCGATCGCGGCTTCACGGCCCCTTACGGTTTCTTCGCGCGAGACGGGCATCGTTCGCGGATTTCGGATAGCTGAAAATCGTTATGCCGGCGTCCTTCGGGCCTATCAATCTCATTTTCTCCAATCCGTTGAAGAAACATCTTTCCTCGCCGTCGGAAAAACTCGGAGTCTCCATGGAGTGCCCGAAAAGATTATATCTCGCGGGCTTACCGAGGATTGATTCGAAGTAATGCGATACTCTGAATTTCTCACCGTATAACGTTATATCCATAACGTCATCATTATCGCAGATAACACACTGAGAAGGAAGAGAGGGAAGCAATGCTCTTTTGTCGTGATTCCCAAGGGATATGATGATCTTTCTGCGCGGGGCTAGCAGTATGTCCATTATCCGCCTCGCGGCTGCGCGGTATCTCTCCGCTTCTCCGGGATATATTTCGAGCTTGATGTCGTCGGCGAGATCCCCTGTGTGGACGACGACCGATGGGTTGACGCGGCGCAGCAGGCGCGCGAGATATCCGTACATGCAGGTCGGCGTGTCGGATATATGCAGTATTCTACCGCTTCCGTCCATCATTTCCGGAACCCATCCCGCTCGAACCAGCAATTTGTCCAACAGAAGATCGAAAGAGCGGCCCGATCCCGCCGAGAAAAAATCCCTGAATTTCCTCCAAAGCCCTTCGGTGCGTCCCGGCCTTGGTTTCATCCCCAGGCTCATAAAACACCTCCCGCTTCGGGAGTGCGCGCTCCCGGGAATTTAAATGAAACGGCTGATAATAATGAAGACGAGGGCGAACCCAGGCGCGGTTTTGCCCTCGTCTTTGCGCTTTATATTGCTCCTCGCCGGATACTACATATACCCGTTATCGTAACGAACGGGAACCAACGCGTTCTTGACGTGCCTGATCATGGTGGTGAAATCGAACACGGGTACGCCGGTCGCCATACGCACGGCGTGGGCGTACGGCGGAAGGTCGCTGCATTCCAGCACTATCGCGGCTACCTCGGGGTTTTCGCGCATCATCCTGTCCGTTACCGACAGTATCTCACGCTCGACCGCCGGCGAGTCCAGCGTGCCTTTTTCCTCCAGAACGGACGTTCTGAATTCATACTGGTCTTCCATTCCATAGACGACAAGCGGAGTGTCGGGCGCGATGCCTACGTTTCTGAAGTGTTCGTCGGTGAGTGCGGAGGCGTTTGCCGATACTACGCCTATCTTCTGCCCGGGCTTCAGAGTCTGCCGGATAAATGGGACTTGGAGCAGGCTCGACAGGAATACCGGGACGCTTACCGCCGCGGCTACCTGAGGCTGAAAGAGCGCCATGAACCCGCAAGCGCCCGTTATAGCGCCGACGCCCTCGGCTTCCAGTTCCTTCGCCCCCTGGATGAACGGCGCCAACAGCGCCGGATCGCGTTCGTTGAGCAGGCGGTCGATGGATGAGCCTTTAACCTCCTTGAAACGCACCGGGAAATCGTAAGTCGTGGCGTTGCCGACATTGCCCGGTATGCATGGATAAGCGGCGTCGAGTATGAGTATTCCGATAGGTTCGCCGTCCCATGAGCGGGATTTGCTCTTTATTCTGTAAACCGTCATTTTCTGTTCCTTATATGAACGCCGGTTCCATAAAGAGGTCGCCCTCTTCGAAACGGCTCAGTCTGAAATTGTGGATATCGACGAACGTTTTTTC